>NZ_JANOJV010000060.1:0-6944 GCF_031418915.1 Chamaesiphon sp. VAR_48_metabat_135_sub
AACGACAAGACAGCGAATCAAGACAGGGTAAAGGGTAAAAAATATGTTTCTCCCCACATGTGCCACACTTCCCACACTCCCCACTGCAAATTACTCCTCTTCAGGGCCTTGAATCTTGAGAAATAGGAATCCCAAGCTCAAACCTACGAGAATCAAGCTTGAAGATAAAATTGCCGCATTAAAAATTTCGCCAGCCATGACTGAATTACTCCCGATCGATGATTATAATGATGAATTTATGTTTCCCAACACTCAGGGAACTCTCAAATATATCGTACCAGCGATCGGGGTTCGGGATTTGGGATTCGGGAATAGTCCCGTAAGTTGCATCGTTTAGTACTAGATTACTAATGCCGAAGAGCTATGCTCAAAAAATTAAATTTTGAGGATTAGCGTATTATTTAATACACTTAATCGCTTGACGATCGATTTGGCGGCTAAACCTGTGTACTATGCTGGTTTGCGGAGCCTTTCCCCCAGTAGAATCATGAGTAGAACAGCCAAAAGGCTGAATATATTTAGTAGTTATAGCGTAGTAGTTATAGCGATTAGCTACCCCGCATCAAAATTCGAGTGTTAAAATGTAAGCAAGATCTCACAGTTTTGCGAGGAGTTATGCGATCGATCGAGCAACTAACACAAGAAGTCCTATCTCTACCCAATCTCACCAGGGCACACTTAGCCCAAAAGCTAGTAGAGAGTTTAGCTGTTGACACTGACGCAATAGTTGCGGCTGCGAGGGTAGACGAAGCTAGCAAACTTAGAGATGAGTTGCGAAATGGTTCCATACAGCCCATTTCGGGAGAAGAAGCTTTGTCACAAGTATTGCATCGCTTAATATCAAGTAATGAGCAAACCTAGACTAGCTGTCACATTAGGCGATCCAGCAGGCATCGGGACAGAAGTCGTGCTCAAAGCTGTAAGCGACCGATCGCTCGCTGCATACGATCTGACCTTAGTTGGCAATCTCGACTTATTAA
Organism: Chamaesiphon sp. VAR_48_metabat_135_sub; assembly: GCF_031418915.1. NCBI lineage: Bacteria > Bacillati > Cyanobacteriota > Cyanophyceae > Gomontiellales > Chamaesiphonaceae > Chamaesiphon > Chamaesiphon sp. VAR_48_metabat_135_sub. The sequence goes on from NZ_JANOJV010000060.1 coordinate 981, forward strand.
ATGCTCGCTATCGACAATTGCGGGAGCAGCTCTCGTCAACAATTGAGTTAGCCGATTTGGCTGACTTGAAGATTATTGATGTACCACTAAATCGCGAGATTAAAGATGGTGTCAACGTTGGAAATGGTAATGCCGCTAGTGGTACAGCGAGTTTTGCATATCTGGATCTGGCGATCGATCTCACATTGGCAGGTGAGTTTGAGGCGATCGTCACCGCACCTATCGCTAAATCGGCTTGGTTGGCAGCAGGGCATCATTTCCCAGGTCAAACTGAATTACTCGCGCTCAAGGCGAAAATAGACCGTTTTGGGATGCTATTTGTTGGTGTTTCTCCCCATACTGGTTGGACATTGAGGACACTGCTGGCAACGACACATATTCCACTAGCAAAAGTTTCCCAGGCACTGACTCCAGAATTACTCAGTCTCAAGTTAGGCTTATTAATTGAGTGTTTGCAAGCAGATTTCGGACTACAATCGGGAACGATCGCGATCGCGGGACTAAATCCCCACAGTGGTGAAGGGGGACAATTGGGACGTGAAGAAGTGGATTGGATGGATCGGTGGTTGGAGACAGAGCGGAGAGTTTATCCACAGTACAAATTGCTGGGACTTTTACCACCAGATACGATGTGGGTGAAACCAGGACAAGCTTGGTTTGGCACTCATCCCCAGCCTCAAGCGGCAGATGCTTATTTAGCTTTATATCACGATCAGGGGTTGATTCCGGTAAAATTAATGGCATTCGATCGAGCGATTAATACGACAATTGGTCTACCCTTTGTAAGGACTTCGCCGGATCATGGCACGGCATTTGATATTGCCGCGTTGGGAATTGCGGATGCGCGGAGTATGGTAGAAGCGATTAAGCTTGCGGTTGAATTAGCCGATTCTCGATCGATGCGATCGGTTAGAATCTAGGTTGGTGAGCAGTTGCTGCTAAAACTGTTACTGAATAACGGTAATTATCAATTATCAATTATCAACTATCAATTATTGAATGAGCGATCTCGAACAACAACTAGCGACACTTCAAGCGACAGCACTAGACGCGATCGCTCAAACTCAGACACTAGAAGCATTAGAGCAACTGCGTGTCGATTATCTCGGTAAAAAAGGCGAAATATCGAAAATTTTGGGCGGGATGGGCAAACTATCCGCCGAAGAGCGTCCAGCGATTGGTGCGGCAGCGAATGTGGTTAAGGATGCGATTCAGTCACGACTAGATCGATCGAAAACAGATCTCCAAGCTGCTCAAATTCAGGCACAATTAGCAGCAGAAACGATCGACGTAACGATGCCAGGAGTATATCAGCCACCAGGTAGAATTCATCCGATCAATGCCACGATCGATCGAGTCATCGATATTTTTGTGGGGATGGGTTATACCGTCGCGACGGGACCAGAAATGGAGACAGATTACTATAATTTTGAGGCTCTAAATACTCCGCCAGATCATCCCGCACGGGATATGCAGGATACCTTCTATTTGCCCGATGGGAATCTCCTCCGCACCCATACTTCCTCGGTGCAAATCCACTATATGGAAGAGAACGAACCACCGATGCGGATTATTTCGCCTGGACGTTGCTATCGTCGCGATACAGTCGATGCGACGCATTCAGCCGTATTCCATCAAATTGAAATTTTGGCGATCGCACCCGATCTGACATTTACAGATCTCAAGGGTACCATCAGAGAGTTTCTGACCCAAGCTTTCGGGATGGAATTGCCGATTCGCTTCCGTGCTAGTTATTTTCCTTTCACCGAGCCTTCCGCCGAAGTTGACGTGCAATGGCAAGGTAGATGGTTGGAAATTATGGGTTGTGGGATGGTAGATCCCAATGTCCTCACCAAAGTCGGTCACGATCCGGAGGTCTATAGTGGATTTGCGGCTGGCTTTGGGGTAGAACGCCTTGCAATGGTGCTTCACCAAATCGATGATATCCGCAAGCTCTATGGTAGCGACATGCGCTTCCTGCGCCAGTTTTAGTCGATCGCTATATTCCCAGATCCCCCAGCACAGATCCCCGACTTCTTCAAGAAGTCGGGGATCTCGCGTCAATTTGACTTATTTTATTGCCTAGTGGGTTGCGGACATCGATCGGTACATTTCGTCGGAATGGTGCTTGAAGTGGGAGTAGCGACAGGTTCTGCCGGCGGTGGTTCAGCACAGACAGTGAATGCGGTAGGTAAAATGGCGAAAGCAGCAATTAATCCACAGCTTAAAAACTTACGCATAGTAAAGACAAAATCGGGGGTGTCCTTACAATCTAACTAGTAAGTTTGCTAGAGCCTGTGAACCAAATCACCACAATGGGAATTAACGTCAGTTGCCCCGCAACTATTCACTATTCACTAGATTAATGAGCAATCCACTGAGCGTCACTAACGATAAAAATCCCGCCAAGTTTCTTGAGTAGCGGCTGCATCGCAGTAGATAGTTGTTCCGCCATTTCTAGCTCGGTACAAATAATCATAATGTAGCTATTGGTAATCAAGTCATCCCCAGAGTAGCCATGCTCGCCACTACCAGAGACATTATTAATCACGGTATAGCGTTTAATCGCATTCTTTTTGAGAATTTTCAAAACAGCAGAGACTTCTAGATAACTGACGATAATTTCAACTTTTTTGACTGACTGCAACATAATTACATTCCTAGCATGTTAATGGCTTGTAGATAAATCGGAATACCAACGATAATATTGAACGGAAATGTGATTGCTAGAGCCATCGATACATACAAACTGGGATTAGCTTCAGGGACAGTCATCCGCATTGCGGCTGGCACAGCAATATAAGAAGCACTTGCACAAAGCACCGCAAATAGTAAGGCATCGCCTTGCCCCATCCCAATTGCTTTAGCTAAAAGGATACCAAGTAGGGCATTGAAGAGCGGCATCAAAACTGCAAAGCCAATCAAGAACATTCCCGTTTGGCGGAGATCTTGAATCCTACGGGCAGCAACTAATCCCATATCGAGTAGAAAGAACATTAATGCGCCATAAAAGAGATCTTTCTCGACAAATAAATGTACTTTATTCCAGCCATCTAGACCTGTTGCTACGCCAATAATCACGCTACCAATGAGTAGCAACACCGAACCATTCAAAAAAGCCTCTCGCAAAACTTCACCCCAAGAAGTTTCTGTGCTTTCGGCTTCATCAACTTCGTCAGCAGCTTTTTTAGCGGCAAAGACACGTACTAAAATCAATCCCACCACAATCGCGGGTGACTCCATCAGTGCCAAAGCTGCTACCATATGCCCTCCATAGGGAATCTGGAGCTTGTCGAGCAGGGAACTAGCCGTAATGAATGTTACGGCACTAATCGAGCCATAGGTGGCAGCAATTGCCGCAGCATTATAAGTATCTAACTTAATCCGCAGAATAAAGAAAGAATAGATTGGCACGATCGATGCCATGAAGACGGCAGCTAGCAAGGTGGCGATAATCAGCGGACTCAAACCGCTCTGAAACAGTTCGTGTCCGCCTTTAAAGCCGATCGAAACTAGAAGATATAGTGAAAATAGTTTGGGTAAAGGGTTGGGAATTTCTAAATCGGACTGCACAAAAATCGCCAGCATTCCCAAGAAAAAGAATAGTACTGGCGGATTTAAGATATTAGACAGAATTAAACTGCTATCCATCGGCTCTTTAAAATTTTATTAATCGATGCCTCATTATCCGGCGGTTGGGGGACAGTAGGCAATTGCTAGTGTTAATACGTCATAATTCTGTCTTGTCTAAACTATTCTCGATCTTTGGTGAAGGTATATCCAAATCTTATCCAATTTGATTCACCAGTCCAGTATCTAGATCGTAATAACCACCGACTATTTTCAGATTGCCCTTTTGAATTAAATCTTTCATCACTGGAGAGGACTCAATTGTCGCGATCTGATTCTTGACATTAGCGATAATCGCATTTTTTAATGGGTCGCCAGCTTGACCTTTAGTTGCAACGATAGCAGGTTGAATCTGCTCTAGAATACTGCCAATTTGACCTGGAACAGGTTTATTTGCTAGTGCGGCGGTGACTGCACCACATCTCTCGTGACCCAAGACTAAAATGACTTGTGTACCTAATAAAGCGGCATATTCTAGACTACCAATTTCTTCAGGCGTAGCCACATTACCGGCGACTCTGACTGTGAATAAATCGCCCAGTCCTCGATCGAATAGTATCTCTACAGGTACACGCGAATCAGCGCAACCTAAAATCGCCGCGAAGGGGTGTTGCCCTTGAGCTACTTCTTGCAAACGAAATGCACCTTGATGGGGTTTTTTAGTCGTCTGATTTGCAAATCGTTGATTCCCCGCTAATAATTTAGCTAATGCGGCATCAGGTGTGAGACTTTTGGTTGCAATTTTCACGGGTGCTGCTAAGGCATTTATCCCCAATTGGTTGGTAATTAATCCGATACCTGCGGTGGTTGCTGTCAGCTTTAGTAAATTACGACGAGAAATAAAACTCATGATTTTCTTTGATGATTTTATAGCAACAATTTTAACCTGTAGGGGCGGTGCTGTCTTGTCGTTTTTTTATTATGGGGGAACCCCATAATAAAAACGCCGCTTTATGCCCGTTCTCTAGGGTTTACGATTCTCACTGAGGATCGATATATAGATTATCAAATATTTAACCCTGAATATTCGGCAATTGGGAAGTTAGGAAACGATCCATCCAGCCCTCAAAATAAGCCATGTTTGTAGCTTGCTCTTGGGGATTTTGGCTATCTAATGGATGGGGAGCTAACCCTAAAATTGTTGCGCTAGTTACACAGTACATCGACTTCTGAAAACTCTGACAAATTTTTACTAATAGATCGTCTTCTTGGCGTTTAGTGCTTTGATAAATTTCATGCAGGTAGGGTGGGATAAAATGTCGCATATCCTGCATTAATAAAGTTGGCGGAATTCCAGAGCCGCCGATCGGGAGCGGATCGGCATATAATGCTCCATAGGTAAATTCATTCTGCTCGACCGGAATTTGATGGGCTTGGGCATTGTAAGAAACTGTGCCTAAAAACGGTGTCCCGCGAAAGAAAATGGCTTCCACATATGGTACGGCCACATCCATTAAGAAAGTTAAATTCGCGGAGGGTGGCAAAATATCATAGGATTTACCATCGATTTCGACAGCATAGTTGATTGGATTGCCCGCAGCAGCTACCAATCCGGCTTTAACCCAATCTACTACCTGCGGAATGCTAGTTACTTTCCCCTGTTCGTAAGCTTTGCCCAATGTCAGGAAAATAGCAGACATTACTTCCCAAAATTGACCGAGGGCATTGTAATAAACTGATTGACGCACCTGCTCTGGTAGAAATTCTGGGAACAGACGATGCAAGAGTTTAATGATTGGTTTGCCTTTAATTTTAGCTTGAATTGCTGGTTCGATGAGTTCTCGAAATTCTGGCGATTCGATATATGTCTCTAGATTGCCGCCGCCATGCCAGAGCATGACTTTCATGCAGTATTCAGCATACTCAAAGTTAATTCGATCGTGCCATAAATGCTTAGATAATTGGTCGATCGATACTTTATTATTAAAGTACTTGAAGAATGGAAAAACTGTCAGGAATTCGCGATCGGCAATATGTTGGAGATTGATTTGATAAGCATCCAGGACATAGCCATAGCTATCTAAAATACCGACAACTTCTTTGACATTATTCGGCGTATCTGGCAAGAAGCTTTGTCCATTGTAGAATCGATCGATATAATTGGCGAGACGATGACAAGTATTGTTCATTGAGGGCGGCTAAATTGGATAGTGAAATAAGGGGAAAGGGGAAAGGGGAAGGGGGAAAAAATATTAGAGTTGTAGGTTGGGTTGCGGATGCGCGCTCGTCGGGTTTCCCGACGGTTTAGCGCACCAAGCAGAAGAATGAAACCCAACATCTCTAGGGTGTCGGTGTGTTTGTTGAGTTATCCCCTGACGGAGATGCTACGCAAGT
>NZ_JANOJV010000061.1:0-15751 GCF_031418915.1 Chamaesiphon sp. VAR_48_metabat_135_sub
ATCACTACAACCAACGATCGCCGGAATCCCCATTTCTCTGGCAATAATCGCGGCGTGACAGGTGCGCCCGCCCTGGTTGGTGACGATCGCGCCCGCCTTTTTCATAATCGGCTCCCAGTCTGGATCGGTTTTATTCGTGACCAATACTTCTCCAGGCTGGAATTCGGCGATCTGATGGACATCAAAAATTACTCGTGCTGTACCTTGCCCGATGCGTTCGCCGACAGCACTGCCGATGGTTAAGGCGGGGATGGTAGATTCGTGAGATGAGGTAAAGCGATAGCTACGAAGAATATTCGCGGACTTCTGGGACTGGACGGTTTCAGGACGCGCCTGGACGATAAATAGTTGTCCGGTTTCACCATCCTTCGCCCATTCAATATCCATCGGCGTATATGTGCCTCGCACGGCTGAATAATGATCCTCGATAATTACTGCCCACCGCGCCAGGGTGAGAATTTCATCATCATCGATCGCAAATTTAGCACGATCGGATTCAATTACAGGTACGTTTTTAGTTAGTTTCGATCCGCCCAAATCGTAAACCATTTTAATCGCTTTACTCCCCAACCGCTTTTGGAGAATCGGCCGAAAACCATCAGTGAGCGTGGGTTTAAACACCAAGAATTCATCGGGATTTACCGCACCCTGGACGACATTTTCACCCAACCCATAAGCCGCACAGATCGAAGCAGCATTTCTAAATCCGGTTTCAGGGTCGATTGAGAACATCACCCCCGAAGCAGCTAAATCCGATCTCACCATCTTCTGCACTCCAACAGAAAGATACACATTCAGATGGTCAAATCCCCGCGCTGTCCGGTACGAAATCGCTCGATCGGTAAAAATCGAGGCAAAGCATTTATGACAGGCTTCCAAGACTTGCTTGACCCCGTGGACGTTCAAATAAGTTTCCTGTTGTCCGGCAAAACTCGCATCGGGCAGATCTTCGGCGGTGGCACTCGATCGCACGGCTACGTCTGCATTGTGGAGACAATCTTCAACTAGATCGGGGTGAATTGGGGCAAGAATATCGCAATTTGTTGTAGAGCTGGGATATCGATCGCAAAGTTGGGCATAAGCATTGGCGATCGCCAGTTCTAATTCTTGTGGGAAAGGCGTATTCAACATCAACGATCGAGCTTGTTCCCCCCGCTGTCGCAGATTTTGGAGATTATCGACATCCAAGTCCGCAAAAATCTGGTGAAGTTTAGGCTCTAAACCCGCTTGGGCAATGAAATAGCGGTAAGCAGCCGCAGTGGTGGCAAACCCATTCGGCACATTTACGCCTTTGGGCGCGAGTTTGCCAATCATTTCACCCAGAGAGGCATTTTTACCACCGACCAGTGGGATATCGGCAATGCTAACTTCGTCAAACCACAGAATAAATGCTTGAGCGCGAGCTGGTTCGGACATCAATCTGGGAGCGGTATCGAGCATAGTCTAGTCCTCCGATCGAAATGAGCCAAGCAGATCGGCCATATTGTCAATTCTAGATCGACAAGTTGAGGAAATTGTGAGGTCGATCGATAATATGGCGATCCGAAGTTCAACCGCTGGGATCGAGCATAATGAACAGTGAGCAGGAGCGACTGCTCCAGGTTTTCAGTCCCCGTCCTCAAAGCCCAATTATCAATTAACTCAACTATGCGTTTACCCCGTTCGTGGACGATCGCAATTGCCGTAATTTCGACGGCGATTTTAGCACTATGGTTAATTAATTCAATCTATGCCCTCTACGTTCAAGTTAGTTGGACGACTCCGTGGTTGGCAACGCCAATTTTAATTGGGATATTATTGTTAATTGGGATCGCGATCGGGGCAATAATTTACTATCTGGGAATTTTTCAAGGTTGGTGGGGGAAATCATCAACGAAACCACCACAATTGCCTAAAGTTCCCGTTGAAAAAACTGCCGCTGCATCTGTAAATCTGCAAGCGATCGATCTCCAATTGCAGCAGATTCAAGATGAAGTCACCCGTCAAGCCTTACTAGCAAAATCGCGAGAAATCGCCGAAAACTTAGCACGAGGACAAATTAGAGTAGTCGTATTTGGTACGGGTTCTGCAGGGAAAACTTCCCTAATTAACGCCATTATCGGCCGAATTGTTGGGGAAGTGGGCGCACCGATGGGCACGACAACTAGAGGCGAAACATATATCCTGGAATTGAAAGGTTTAGATCGCCAAATCTTACTTACCGATACACCAGGTATTTTAGAAGCTGGTATCGCCGGAACACAACGAGAAGCGATCGCCAGAGAGTTGGCAACATCCGCCGATCTGTTATTATTTGTCGTAGATAACGACCTGAGATCGTCAGAATATATTCCCCTGATGGGACTTGCCGAAATCGGGAAACGATCGCTATTAATCTTCAACAAAACCGATCTATATCCACCAGTCGATCGAGATAAGATCGTCGCCAAACTCCAAAGCCGCGTCCAAAAAGAGATCGAATCCCAAGATGTGATCGCGATCGCCGCTAATCCCCAACCCGTGCGGTTAGAATCGGGAGAAATGTTTACTCCAGACCCCGACATTTTACCGCTGGTGCGCCGCCTCGCAGCCTTACTCAGAGCGGAGGGAGAAGATTTGATTGCAGATAACATTTTACTTCAATCTCACCGTCTGGGAGCCGAAGCACGGGAACTGATCGATGCACAACGCCGCCGCCAATCCGAGCGAGTAGTAAATCGATTTCAGTGGATTGGTGCGGGAGTCGTCACGGTTACTCCTTTACCAGTTATCGATTTCCTCGCGACAGCCGCAATTAATACCCAAATGATTATCGAGATTGGTAAGATCTACGGCTGCGACTTAAATAAAGAGACAGCCCAAGAATTAGCACTCTCCCTTGGTAAAACCCTGACTAGCTTGGGCATTGTCAAAGGGGCGATTCAATTGATATCTACAGCTTTAACCGTGAATGTGGCTACTTACGCGCTAGGGAAAGGGATTCAAGGCATTACTGCTGCATATCTGACTAGAATTGCTGGGCGCAGTTTTATCGAATACTTTCATCGAGATCGCTCGTGGGGCGATGGGGGAATGACTGAAGTGGTACAACAACAGTTTCAATTAAATCGCAAAGATGAGTTTCTAACAACTTTTATCGAGCGGGCGATTGAAAAAATCGGGATCGATCGAGAGTAAGAAATAAGCTCTCCCGTACTCCGAATCCCGAATCCTCAATTGAGCAACACCAAATTTCACAGGAGGTCTATTTCAACAGATGTGGATCGACAAGACCATCTTTAATTGCTAGAATTGCGGCTTGCGTCCGATCGCGCACGCCGAGTTTACTCAAAATTGTATGTACGTGAACGCGAACTGTGCCAGCCGCGATGTATAAAGTGGTGGCAATTTCTTGATTGCTCTTACCTATCGAGATCAGAGCTAATATTTCCTGCTCTCGTTTAGTGAGAATGGCAGTAGATTCGCTGCCGAGCGATGGTGATGTCAATTTAGGCGGCTCGCGAAACGCGCTAAAAATTTCATGACTGGCGGTATTATCCCACCAAGAAGCTCCAGCCATAATCGATCGAATCGCTAGCACGATCGAATCTGAAGCCATTCCTTTGAGACAATAACCATTGACGTTAGCTGCAATCAAATCTTCGATTGATTGTGACCGATCGTTGGACGTTAAAACCAAAATTCGTAAATTTGGACGATGGAGCCGCATCTGATGGCAAGTTTCCAAACCATCGATACCTGGTAAGCCGATATCCAGAATCGCGATATCGATCGACAGATCGGTTTTGACTAACTCAATTGCGGTTTCTCCATCCTCTGCTTCTGCGGCGATTGTCAAGTCAGCCTCTCTCATCAGCCGAGTTGATAATCCCAGTCGAAATAGTTCATCGTCTTCAATTAGCAAAATGCGGATTGTAGACATATTAGGGGAGTAAAGATTGCGGTGTTTGCGAGTACGGATCTTATCTTAGGCTTCGCTCGCTATCTTAGGCAAGGTGAATAAAAAAGTAACACCTTTTTCTACTTTTGCTTCTACTTCTATTGTACCTCCATGTGCTTCAATAATCTGGCGTGCTAAGTATAATCCTAACCCCGCACTTTTAGCCCGACGACCGATCGAACCTTGATAAAATTTAGCAAAGATGTGGGGTAAATCCTCCGTCTTGATACCTCTACCGCAATCGATAACTCGAACTAAGTATTGAGTTGATTCTTCACCGATCGATACTACGATCTTACTCTGTGGAGGTGATTGATTGATGGCATTGAGCAACAGATTGGTAAACACCCGATCGATCTTGCCTCGATCGCATTCTACTTGACTAGTCGTACTCTCATTTACCAACTCGATCTGCACCTGACGATTAGTTGCTAAATTTATCAGCGTATCGATCGCATCGGTAGCAATTAGCTCCAGATTGCTAATTTGATAATTTAGATACAAGCCATGATTATCGTTGTGACAGGTTTCTAAAATGGTTTGCAAGTTGTGAATGCTCGTTTTGTGGGCGCGACTCATCACCTCTAGAGCATGTTTTTGTTCGGTAGTAACTGCACCAAAATCACCCAGTAAAAAGGTGTTAATTGTTTCAATCGCACCAAACAGCGGATTTTGGAGATCGTGAACGAGGCTAGCCGTAAAATCCGTTTTTATTTCCCCCAATCTAGATTGGACGATGAGTTTTGCTTGAAAATTGGCTGCTAGTTCGCTGTAACTTCGGACTTTAATACTGAGGAAATAAGAGATCATCAGGGCACAGACAGCCAGGATGCGGTTAAAGAATACCATTTGAGAGATTTGCGCTAGTTGCAAATCCTCGATATCGAAGCAATATAGTAACGTCAGGCAAACAGCGATAACTGTTATCCACTTACCCCAACGAGAGTTGATGCGATAGTTGGCAAACAAAATCGGCACGATATAGCCATAGCCCACAATATATTCATTGGGTAATATTACTTCTAAACTTAGGATGACAGCAACCAATATTCCGACGATCCAGCGCGGATGATTTTCCAGGAGAGAGGCTCCACTAAAGAATTTCTCTATTTTGTCAATCCTCATATTGCACATTGTAACAGATTCTCTGATTGGACTCATTGGCGTAGCCGCTCTGAAAGAGAATCGAGAGACAAGCTAACCCCAGACATTATTTAATAAATATATCAAAAAATATATATCTAAATAACTAGTTGTCGATCGAGCGGGTGCGATCTTGACTGGTGAAGTAAGATATCGATCGCCAAACATCTACTTATGACGATATTTTATCTACATCAACCTACTTAAAGATGACGATCTCAATCGAACATGATACATACGTGAATTGATATATTCGTTTAAATTTGCGGCAAAGTATTGCCTTTATCATTAGATTGAGATTTAATCAGGCTAGATTAATAATTAGGCAATCAATAAATATCTGTCATGTAGTCTTCGATCGATAGTTGCTGATCGCCTTTACCCTTACAGCATTGCTCGATGCTCGCATTCTTTGACTCTAGACGATCAATTTCAAATCTAACTACAAAACTAGAATAGGAACGATCGATGGTACATTACATGGCAATTATGCTAGGGTGGATGTAATGGTGAAATGTGAGCTGACAGCCTGTTGTTTTATACTTTAAAAAGGTCAAATTTTGCAGAGTCTGGATATTTTTTTAAATCTAATATAGCTACAAGTGAATTAAAACGCAGTAATTAAAACTATAGTTTATATATTTAATTGGGCAGCTCACGGAACTGGTGACTGTAGATAATAACTTGGTGGAAATCAACAAAAACGATCTAAGCTTTCGAGATCTAATCTCTCAATTCAAAGAAATTAGATCGAAATCCTCAAGTGGAAATCTCATCATTCAAATAGAATCAAATCCTAATTGGATGTTTTCTTTTAACTTAGGACAGTTAGCTTGGATTAGTGGTGGGATCGATCCAATCGATCGTTGGCAGCGAAATTTGGAGATCGTCAACTTAGATTTATCACTCGATCGTCAAGATCGAGCATTATTAAAATCCAATATTATAGGGCAACAATCGGTAGCAGTAGAAGTTTTGTTCGATATCATTCAGCTCTGCCAAGTCACTAAAAATCGGCTATCTTATCAACTTATTTCCATCGATTTGAGTAATCTTAAATTAAACCCTAATTTACCATTGCTAGAGATCGAGCCGATATTAATTAAAGCCATTCAAGCTTGGCAAGAATGGGAAAATGCTGGATTAGCAGATTATTGCCCCAGCCGCTTTCCAATTATTCAGAATTCAGTGCAGTTGTCAGGAATAACTAAGAGCGATCTTTTATCAGATCTTTTGCCATCGATCGATGGCAAAAGATCGCTCCGCAGTTTAGCCATTCATCATCGACAGAATTTACTCGATTTTACCAAGGTTCTATTACCTTTATTAAAGTCAGGATCGATCGACCTCTCATTATCTGCCCAAGTTCAAGTAGATCGAACTGAAGCAACTAATAGAGATCGCAAGATACCTGACAATATTTCCAGCCAAACAACCAATTGCACTGGAAAACTAATTGCTTGTATTGATGATAGTATTTTGGTTTATAAAAACCTAGAGAAATTCCTGGTCGATCGAGGCTATCGTTCTTATGGTGTCCAAGATCCGTTGAAAATTATCACCACCTTAATCAGGAATAAACCAGATCTAATTTTCTTGGACTTATTGATGCCGATTTCTAATGGCTATGAGATTTGCGAACAAATTCGGAAAACACCATCGCTCAAAAATATTCCAGTTATTATTCTAACCGCTAAAGATGGTTTGTTCGATCGAATGCGCGCCAAACTCTTAGGTGCAAATGAATTTTTGACCAAGCCAGCATCTCATACGGAAGTACTAAGAATACTTAATAAATATAGTGAATAGTGGATAGCAATCCTATTTGAGTTCCGTTGGCGTAGCCTCTCAGGATGAGAATTAGTAACGTTAACTCTTAGGGGCGGTGCTGTCTTGTCGTTTTTTTATTCTGCGTCGTTTTATTCGGGGGGAACCCCAGAATAAAAACGCCGCTTCATGCCCGCCCTCTAGGGTTACGCTTCTCATTTAGGATCGCGATAGTGAATAAGTAATAAGTAATAAGTTTAGTTCCCTTCGTCGCCCCGTTGCCCCGTTGTCCCCTCCTCCTGTGGACTGACGATCGAAATATAGGGTTCGCTGAGATGTTTATCGGCTGCGGTTTGTAACTGAGCTGAAGTGAGTTGTTGAATTGCTTCGCTGAACTGACTGTCAAAATCCACACTCAGTCCTAATAGTTCATACCAGCCATAGGTTTGTGCCAATTGTCCGTTCGTTTGTTTACCTAGCGCATATTGTCCGAGTAGCTTATCTTTCGCAGTCTGGAGTTCGGCTGCTGACAGTTGTTCTAGACACAACCGATCGACTTCCGCTCTCAATCCACTCACTGCAACCCGCGTATTGCTGGCGGCTGTACCCATATACACCGCAAAGTGGGAAGTATCTAACCTGGTCGGATAAAATGAAGATACATCATAGGCTAGTCCCCGCTTTTCTCGTAGCTCGACAAACAAGCGACTAGACATCCCATTGCTCAAATAGCTATCGATTAATTTCAGCGCAATGCAATCAGGATCGTGGATGGCTGGAGCGAGATAGCCCAACATGACGATCGCTTGTTGGGTCGATTGATGCTCTACTTGATACTGGGGTTGAGTCGTGACACACTCTGGTGCGAGGAGCGGCAGCTCAATTTCAGGTATTTCCCAATCGCCAAACACTTGCGTCACTAAATCGATCGCTTCCTCCGGCGTAATCCGCCCTGCGAGGCTGATAATTAGGCGATCGGGGCGAATATGAGTCTGATGGTAATCAACTAAGTCCTGACGGGTGATTTGCCCCATCGTAGCCGCAGTTCCTAGGCTCGATCGAGCGTAGGGATGTTCGCCATACAGAGCCGTCCGCAATTGTCGATAGGCATTATTAAACGGTTGCTCTGTTTGGGATTTAATCGCCTGAAGAATCAACTTGCGTTCGAGTTCGATCTGCGATTCGGGAAAGTTTGGAGTCCTAAGTATCTCTCCAGCTAACTTAAATATGTCTACCAAGTCTGACTTAACCGTCTTCAGACTCATCTTGATATAATCTGTCGTTGTATCTAATCCCAACCCAGCCCCAACTGATTCTACTCGATCGGCAATCTCCAACGCCGATAACCGTTCCGTTCCCTTCGTCAGCACAGATGTCAACAGTTGTGCCAATCCCGCGCGCTCGGGCGTTTCCCAGCGACTCCCCGCCGGAATGAAAAATCGCCCAGAGACAATATCCGCAGTTGGATTCGAGATCGTCAGAACTGTAATACCGTTTGGTAACTGGCTACGGTGAATTGGGTGATTAATCATTGGTGAGGCTGACGCTAGATATTCAATACACGATTTACGATCCAAGCTACACCATATTTGCTACTCCATGTCGAGCGGAGTTGGGAATGGAGAGTTGTAGAAGTGTGTCTATTTTCGATCGATCGATTTAATTTTGTACGTCAGTAGCTCAATATCATTGGACTTGTTTACATCCAAAGCTTTCCAGTCGGGTGGATGACTGAAAGCGATCGTCACAGCTCCCTCTGTCGCTTTGGCTGTCCATTGTTCGCGAGGACATATTGTCGATCGCCAATTAAATTTATTAGCTAATAGATTAACTTTTTCGCCCATGACTAATTCAGCTCGAACTTGTCGTACACTGTTTGCTAATTCCCATCTTAAATCGTTAATTAAAACCTTTGAATATTGACTGGTAACATATGTGGGCATGAATAATGCATCATCAGCCAGACCGAATAAGGGCCGCGATTCTATTATCCCAGTCTTACCATCGGTACGACAGATATTTTGGTTGCCCCAATAGGCTAGCCCTGCTTGAGTTTTTGCATAACGTTCCACTGCAAATAATCGAATCTGAGGACGTGCTAGTTGGTAAAATCCTGGGATAAATCGTAATGGACTGTCCAGTGAAATTAATAGCTGATTAAACAGATATGAATCTTGGAGTGCCCTACTCGTAATCATTGACTCACCTTCGATCGCGCTACGCATTTGTTCGTGACGGATGCGATCGAATAAATTATTTCCCCAGTCACTAGGAATTTTATCTATTTGTCGGACTAATCTACTAATTTTCTTCTCTCCAATTCGGCTAACTAACTGTCCCAGAAATGATGGTTGAACCTGAAGAGATTGCTGGATTTTCTCGATTGCCGCTAAATCTTTGGAAATATCGGTGTTTGGTAATTGCTGTTTGTCGAGAATATTAATAATTAGTAAGTTCTCGGTATTCATGAGATCTAAATATTTCATCAGTGGTGATAATGGACTATCGCCACCCTGGAGATTACTCCTCTCGATCCAAGCTGTATCCAGACCCCATTGTGGTAAAGGATTGTCTATTAAATGAGTTTTGATCGCGGCAAGATCGGGTTGATGCGCTCTTAGATATTTTGATATATTACTAGGCACTGGCTCGATCGAATCTTCATTTTTAGCTAATTGTTTATCTACATATTTTCCGATAGTTGGTTCGATTGCTCTCCATTCAGTAACTTCTGATTCTTTTGGTCTGACTTTTGCCTTGCTGCCATCCCCAAAATTCTCTACCGAAAGCCCTAGTTTAGTCATCAAAGCTTGTAACTCGATCGCCGACTGGTTTGGCGCAGTTTTAGGATGTTGACGAACATAATTTGCGATCGCGCTTTCCAAGGGTTTTTCTCGATCGGCAGCGTACATATTTCCAGCAACTAAATAGATACTAATCGTCAATGCAATCGATCCGATCGCTCTGAACCATAGTTTAGTCAGTTCGCGGCGAGGACGAGACAATTCCTTTTCTAATGCGCGGACTAATATATGTTCCTCACCAGCTAATTCTCGGACTCGATCGAGCATTCGATCCGTTTGATGAAAATGGGGTGTAAGTTGAATATTTTTACCACTTACTGTTTTGACAGATAAACATCTAATTCCAAACAAGCAATAAGGTTTGACTAAGGTTATTGCTTGCCAATCTATGTATTGGCGACGACAAAAAATATTGCTACCAGAAATCCCCTCTGAGGTGAGCGTAATCTTAATTGTACTTACAATAAGATAGGTAAATAGTAAAGGGAAGACTGAAATATATAACAACCAAACAATCCAAGTCGGAATAATCTGATTGGTTCGTGCATTTGTCAAAAACAGAACAGCTATCTCGCCCACAAATGCAAATGGAATTGCAATTGATGTAACAAAAGAAAAATACGGTAAAAATAATAGTTTAAATTGATATTCCTCCCGATCTCGTGGAGACTTTTCCTGTGGTGTTAATGTTTTTCGTCGCATCAGCCCATAACTCACTAGATTATTTAGTAAGTATGCCCAAAACACAGTATGAAGATGAATAGTCTCTTTATTTACGCAGTAGACTACTAGCTGCTATATCTGTCGCACGCGAACTCGATCGATCCTCGGCCCAACCGTAGAAACTACTGTAAAATGCCAGTTACCATATGCTAAGGATTCGCCATCTTGGGGGAATTGCCGCATTTTGTCGAGCAAAAATCCAGCGAGGGTTTGATAATCATCAGCTAATGGGAGATCGATCTTGAGTTCCTCGTTGAGATCTTCGAGATTGATTTGGGCTTGGACGAGAAATGTGCCATCGACTAACTTCTGTAGTAATGGTGTTTGACGATCGGAGGTAACTTTCATGCCGATCATCTCCTCGATCGCATCTTGGCGAGTAATCAAACCAGCCGTGTTGCCAAATTCATCTACCACGATCGTCATATGGGTATCAGATGCCTGCATCTGCTTGAGGACAACACTCACAGGTGTTGATTCAGCGACAAATTCGATCTTTTGAATCCACTTCTCGATCGAGATTTGTCCCGCTGCTTTGCCTTGCGCGAGTAAGGGCACAAAATCTTTGAACGATACTATGCCCACAATCTTATTCAAGGATGTATCGACGACTGGATAACGAGAATAGCCATTTGTGGCGATCTTAATCAGGAGTGTTTGACAACTGGCGGTTTGAGGCACGGTAACGATTTGGCTGCTCGGCACCATCACATCTGTAGCGATCGTATCTGCAAATTCCAGGACTTTAGTTAAGACTTCCCGTTGTTCGATCGCCAGTCCGCTAGAGTCGCGGGCGGTAGAGACGATTGCTTGTAACTCCTTGAATGATACTCGATCGCGATCTTCATACCGATCTTTAATCCCCACCAAGCGCAAACAGAGCTTAGTAGATCGATCGAGTACCCAAATTAACGGGCTAAAAATTCGAGCGATGGCGATACTCGGTGCGCCCAAAAAGCGGGCAATCTGTTCGGCATAAATTAAGGCGATCGATTTGGGAATTAGTTCGCCAAAGACAATCTGGAGATATGCCAAGAGGATAAAAGTAACCGGAATCGCTAAAGAATGTGCCAGTGGGATGTTTTCCAAGCTTTGAGCAAAGATTTGGACGACAGCGCGTTCGCCAATCCAACCCAGTGCTAGACTCGAAAGCGAAATCCCGACTTGGGTAGTCGAGAGCAATCGCTCGATTCCCCGTTGTAAATCTTGGACTTGTTTGGCGCGATCGTCACCAGCCGCCACTAATTGGGCAATCCGCGATCGCCTGACTGATAAGATGGAAAACTCGGCGATCACAAAAAAAGCATCGATCGCAATTAACCCAAATATCAGTAGGAGTCGCCACCAAATTTCCGAACCACCGAGCAGTGGGTGAGGATCGTTCATACAGAAACAAACGAGGAACAGTTACTTGCCAACGGGAACTCCTGAGGCTTCAAGTTGGAGTTTTTTATCGATATCAGTTAATTGTAACGAGACACTCTTGACTTTATCGAGCGCATTTTTGGGAATAGTCAGCATCACTTTGACTTCTTTGCCACTAGCGGCGAGACTGCTGGGCAATCCACTAGTATTAGCACTGACACTTTGAGATCGATCGTTGATGACGCTAATCCCTTGTCCAAAATTTATGGGTTGACTGCCATAATTGGCGACCGCCACTTCAATCCTAACATTATTGCCCTTGGATTCGATCGATTTGACGGTCATCGAAATGCCCTGATCCTCTCTGACGATCGGCAGTTTGGCAATTGGTAAACCAGTTTTTGGATCGTTTTTTACTGCTTTTTCAAAAGCCGATGCTTTTTGTTTCGCATCTTTTGCTTGTTGGGCATCTTTTTTGGGTTCTTCGATGCCCATCTGTTTTTTGACATTAGCAATCAATTCTTGCTCTTGGAGCAGTTCCAAACCTTTGGTATTGATATTTTGTTTGTTGCCACCTTTATTATTATTGGGACGAATATCTGGTTGAGTTACACCTTTGAGTGCTTCATGTCCCGAGATAAAGCCGAGAACACCGCTCAGAATGCCTGCTGCCAGCATAAAAAAGAGTAAGATACTGGTCAGTAGTAAAGTGCGATCGCTTTTGATACTTTTTTTCATGCTTATCCCGATAAAAAATTACTTGCGACAGTTTTTGTCAATTGATGTTTACTAAATTTTATCCAATTCGGCTAATTTTCTTAGCTAATATACTAGCGATCGTACCACTAGGTTATGCTATTCGCTTCAGTCATATTTTACCCGAATATTTCCATGATGCTGGGGGCAGTATTGCTTACCAGACATTTTGGATCTTATTGGTGTTATTTATCTATCCCCCAGCAAACCTTCGGCTAACTGCCATCTGGGTATGCGGGGGATCTTGTGCGATCGAATTTCTCCAACTCTATCAACCACCCTGGCTCCAAGCCATCCGCGCTACTTTGCCAGGACGATTGGTACTTGGCACAAGTTTCGCCTGGTCAGATTTTCCTGCGTACTTTGTTGGTAGTTATCTGGGATGGCTGTGGGTACGTCGGCTAGGTAGAGGGTAGGGGGGTGTATGGGAGTAGAGCGATTTACCCCCTTTACTTTCCCCTTTAACCCTCATACCACTATTTAATCTAACCACTCACCAGCGTACCTAGAGTGCCCAGAATTATGCTTCAATAGTAGAATCAGCGGGGTCTGCGATCTTCAATGAGCAAGAGTCGCCCATCGTTTCTTAATCAGGTTATAGTCACATCATGAGTTTAGATACCCAAATTGAAGTCAATTCCGCAACTAATACCAATCGTGCTTGGCCGGGATTAATTGAAACCTATCGAGCGTATCTACCCGTGACTGCGACTACGCCAGTAGTTACCCTGCATGAGGGTAACACACCGTTGATTCCCGTACCGACGATCGCCGCAGAAATCGGACGTGGTGTGAAAGTATATATCAAATATGACGGATTAAACCCGACAGGTAGCTTCAAAGACCGAGGGATGACGATGGCAATCACTAAGGCTAAAGAAGCGGGTGCCAAGGCAGTAATTTGTGCAAGTACTGGCAATACTTCAGCGGCTGCCGCTGCCTATGCAGTGCGTGGGGGACTGCGTTCTTATGTTCTGATCCCCGATGGTTATGTAGCTTT
This sequence comes from Chamaesiphon sp. VAR_48_metabat_135_sub, assembly GCF_031418915.1. Taxonomy (NCBI): domain Bacteria; kingdom Bacillati; phylum Cyanobacteriota; class Cyanophyceae; order Gomontiellales; family Chamaesiphonaceae; genus Chamaesiphon; species Chamaesiphon sp. VAR_48_metabat_135_sub. The sequence goes on from NZ_JANOJV010000061.1 coordinate 13,478, forward strand.
GGGTAAATTAGCGCAAGCATTGCTCTACGGTGCTGAGGTCATAGCAATTCAAGGTAATTTTGATGATGCTTTGGATATCGTTCGCGAGATGGCGGACAATTATCCAGTTACTCTGGTGAATTCTGTCAATCCCTATCGGCTCGAAGGTCAAAAAACTGCAGCATTTGAATTGGTAGATGCGCTCGGCGACGCACCAGATTGGTTGTGCATTCCAGTCGGTAATGGCGGTAATATTACAGCTTATTGGATGGGTTTCAGTCAATATTATCAGCACGGCAAATGTCAGCACCTCCCAAAAATGATGGGATTCCAAGCAGCAGGTTCGGCTCCTTTGGTTAGTGGCGTGCGAGTCAAAAATCCTGAAACGCTAGCGACAGCGATTCGGATTGGCAATCCCGTTAACTGGGATAATGCGATCGCCGCAAAAAATGACAGTGGTGGTGAATTCAATGCCGTCACAGATGCTGAAATTATTGCGGCTTATCGGTGGTTGGGTAGTCGAGAAGGGATCTTCTGCGAACCTGCAAGTGCGGCTTCGGTAGCTGGATTGCTCAAAGTAAAGGATCGCGTGCCCGATGGTTCTACCGTTGTCTGCGTTCTCACTGGAAATGGACTCAAAGATCCCGATACAGCAATTGCGAATAGCATCAATCCTTTCCAACAGGGAATAGCTGCAAATATGGCAAACGTCGCGGCGGCGATGGGCTTTTAAATTAAAATTAGGGAGCAAAAGTTAGGGGCAATGTCTTGTCGTTTTTTTTTTTCGGGGGTTCTCCCCGAATAAAACCGCCGCTTTATGAATACCCTCTGCGAGAGCCACCCTAATATCTGAGCTGCTATGAGCGAAACCATTTTCAGTAAAATCATCCGCAAGGAAATCCCCGCCGATATTATATATGAGGACGATCTTGCCTTGGCGTTCCGCGATGTCCAGCCCCAAGCACCAGTCCACATCTTAATTATCCCTAAAAAACCGATCGAGTCGATCGCCCAAGCATCCACGGAAGATGCCGCTTTATTAGGACATCTTTTGTTAACAGTCAAGAGAGTAGCCACTCAGGAAGGCTTAGAAAACGGTTATCGAGTCGTCATCAATACTGGTGAAGACGGCGGACAGACAGTGTTTCACCTACATCTACATCTGCTGGGCAAACGGACAATGGCTTGGCCACCAGGTTAAACTGCTGTTAGATGAATTTTCCCATTTAGACTTTACATATCGCTCAACAATTTGCGCTGAGTCGAATTGGGAGTGATTGAGTCGAGTCGATCGATCGAGGATTTAACTCTTTTTAATGAGAATAAGAAAGAAATTGTTAAGAACCTTTACAAACCTAAATATATGCACTAATATAAAGACATGGGGAAAGGCAACCGACCCCGCACCTTGAAAATTCATCGCAATCATATACAAATGACCACTACTTTACAACGTCGCGAGAGCGAAAATGTATGGGATCGTTTTTGTAGCTGGATCACATCCACCGAGAACCGCATTTATGTTGGTTGGTTCGGTGTACTGATGGTTCCTACATTACTATCCGCTACCATCTGTTTCATCATCGCTTTCATCGCTGCACCTCCTGTAGACATCGATGGAATCCGTGAGCCAGTCGCTGGTTCTTTAATGTTCGGTAACAACATCATTTCTGGTGCAGTTATTCCTTCATCCAACGCAATTGGTCTGCACTTCTACCCAATCTGGGAAGCAGCTTCCTTAGATGTGTGGTTGTACAACGGCGGTCCTTACCAACTAGTAGTATTCCACTTCCTGATCGGCATCTTCTGCTACATGGGTCGTGAGTGGGAATTATCCTACCGTTTAGGTATGCGTCCTTGGATCTGTGTTGCTTACTCCGCTCCAGTAGCAGCAGCAACCGCAGTATTCTTGATCTACCCAATCGGACAAGGTTCATTCTCTGACGGTATGCCTTTAGGTATCTCCGGTACGTTCAACTTCATGATCGTATTCCAAGCAGAGCACAACATCTTGATGCACCCATTCCACATGCTCGGCGTAGCTGGTGTATTTGGTGGTTCATTGTTCTCAGCAATGCACGGTTCATTGGTAACTTCCTCTTTGGTTCGTGAAACAACTGAAGTTGAGTCCTTGAACTACGGTTACAAATTCGGACAAGAAGAAGAAACTTACAACATCGTTGCAGCTCACGGCTACTTCGGTCGTCTCATCTTCCAATACGCTTCATTCAACAACAGTCGTTCACTCCACTTCTTGTTGGGTGCATGGCCTGTAATCGGCATTTGGTTCACATC
>NZ_JANOJV010000062.1:0-28101 GCF_031418915.1 Chamaesiphon sp. VAR_48_metabat_135_sub
GAGATGAAGAGTTAGCGATTTCTTTCGTTCAAGTCGGTATGGATGAATCAGCTACTAAGTTTCTAAAAATCCTCGACGACGATCTCGGGCGGGCTGGTGCAAAGTTTGATATCGTCGATACTATTACGATGAATGATATGGAAGATCTGACGCTCAAGGAAGTCTTGCTCAGTGCAATTGCAGATTAACAGGTAAATAGCGTCAGTTCGGGTTAAGGTCTCCATGCGCTCATTCCTAGCTCCGCTCTACAGCACCTGGGGATCGATCCCCATCCCCTTTTTTTATTCGGGGAAACCCCCGAATAAAAATGCCGCTGAATGGGTAGACAGAGAGATCTACGCTTTTACTAATATTTATGTTCTGGTGCAAAATGTGAGTTTGAGAAGAAATCCCGATCCTCGACGGGCTGCTAGAGGGGATTTATTGGTACTTAATTAATTTCCAATCGCTTTAACATCGCAGCCCGCGCTCGATCGGCTAAACTATCATCTAGTGGTGTGAGGTTTATTTCAGTTTGATATTTATCCTGAAGCGCGGTTTTAATCATCCAATCAGCGATAAAGGGGTTTTTGGGGATGAGTGGGCCGTGGGAATAAGTGGCGATCGCGTTGTGATAGAATGCGCCTTCGGTACCATCGGTGGCATTATTGCCATTACCCTTAATTACCGTTCCCAGAGCTTCGGCATTAGGGCCGAGATAGGTTCTACCACCGTGATTTTCAAATCCCACAATTATCGGTTTTTTGCCTCCTAGTAGCTCGGTAAGTTCGGCAGCGAGTCTTTTGGCGGTAATCTCAAAGACGACGTTGCCAATGCAGCGAGGGGTGTCAATCCCTGGATGTTTGCTTTCAAGATCGATGATGCCCATGCCTTCGATCCGTTCGCCCAATCCTGGCTCGTAAAATCGGCCTAGCAATTGGGGCGAACCGCAGGTAAATACGCCTGGTGCGCCTGCGTCTAGTTTAGCTTTGATCGCTTCAGCTTTGGCTCCAGCAAGGTCGCGCATGACGATTTCTTGCTGGCGATCTTGAGCACCACCACCAGCCATCACATCAATTTGATGGATACTATCAGGATGGGAATCTCGATCGAATGGAATCACTTCGACGTTAATTCCCCGCCATTGGGCGCGTTGTTGAATAGCTATAACGTTACCTCGATCGCCATAAGTACTCATTAAGGTAGGATAAAGCCAGCCGATTTTTAGTTCTAGTGTTTGGTTCATGGAGAGTTAGGAGTTGCTTTATAATTATTTCATTTATTCTGACAAGCTTTTCGCATAACTAATTGACTGGCTCCTTGTGTCATAGCCTGCTCGATAGTCAAGAAGTATCTCCAGAAGATTTCGATCGCGACTATCATCTGTTTCCTTATATTGTTCGGGATTTCGATTCACCCAAACCTCAGTTATCTGTACCTTGTCATCAACCATTTCAAATCGAACTTTGAAAACACAGAACCCAGTCCAACTACGATGTAAATACAACCAAGGTTCTTCATAAAAAACAAACCACTTATCTTCCATCTCTTCTGGAATAGTTCCGACAATAATTTTCTCAAATTCACTTTTTGAGTAAGTTCGATCGACGACTATCGATTTAGAAGTGGAGGGAAATATTTCTGTTTTCCAATCATTTCGTTGTGCAATTTTCATGGTTTAGAGAATCTTTTTACCAGTCAATATTTCGCGCACGTCTAACATCGCGGAATAGGTAGGAATAATGTGGAGAATCTCGGTAGATGAGGTAAGTTCTATCGCGGTATCGATCGCATCTTTGAGATTTTCTTTGACGATGATGTTCGCACCACCATTTAGGTCAATTTTGCTATATTCTAATCGCAATGCCATATCATAAACTCGATCGCCACTCACGACAATTGTACCGCCAGCATTGACAAATTTTTCGGTATCTACATCCCAAATCCAGGAAACATCAGTACCGTCGGGAGTGCGATCGTTTAATACCATTAAACTCACAGAGCCACCACCAGCCTGATTAACCTGACTGACAGCGCGGATCGTTTCGTTCATACTGGCGGGATTTTTAGTTAATAAAATCCGTACTTTTTTGCCATTGTAATCTACTTCTTCCGATCGACCGAAGGCAGCTTGGAAGTTGCTAATCGTATCGATAATTACGGGCTTACCAATCCCGATCGATTCCATCGTGGTAATTGCAGCAAGAGTATTATATTTGTTATAGACACCGATTAATACCTGCGGCCATTCCTTACTGTCGATCGAGAGTTTACTCTTGGTGAAGTCACATTTCGGACAGTCAAAATCGCCTTGGTGAGAAAGATAAACGCCTTTATATTCCAACGCAGTGCCACAGCTCGGACAGTAAATTGAGTCTACAGCATGAGGGATTTCCTCTAGATATAATTCTGGTTCGCTCAGTCCAAAATATTTAACTTGTTTGGGTTTATTTCCTTTAGTTAATTGTTGTCCTAAATGTGCCAATGCTGGATCGTCACCATTAGTAACTAAAATTGTGTCACAATCTAATTCGGCAATTGCCTTACCCCACCGATAGGTAATTGTATCGACTTCACCGTATCGATCGAGTTGATCGCGAAATAAATTGAGTGCAATTACATACTTAGGTTTGAGTTGGGGAATGACTAGGGGAATCACATTTTCGTCTACTTCGAGAATGCCATAGTCTGCGCTGAGTTTACCAGTCAGGCTAGTATTTTCTAATAGTGTGGTAATTAAACCATTAACTAAATTAGCTCCTGCCTCATTATGGACTACCTTCCAACCATCCTTCTCTAAAATATCTCTTAATAATAAGGAAGTCGTAGTTTTACCATTCGTGCCAGCGACGACAATTACCCCATATTTAATCTGTTGGGAAAGCATAGCTAAAATCTGCGGGTGCAGACGTTTGCCGATGGTACCAGGCAGGACACTCGCCGCACCTAACTTGAATGTGCGAATTGTCGAGGTAATTGTCTTGGCTGCAAATACCGCAATTCCCAATCTGACTCGATCTAATAAATTTATCTGCACCTTAAACCTTTGTTTCAGCGATGGACTAGGATCGGGGTGACTACACCACCTGAAGCCGTATATTATATCAAGTCTTGGGGACAGGTTTTGGTGGGGTTGATTCGGATCGCGACTTCTCTATTGTAGATCTGCTCACATTTTGCGCCAAAGACCGAATCGACAGAATTTATAGGCCGAATATATATTTACCCCTTTTGATTACCCTAGGTTGTAAAACTTATAGTATCATGTATTTTGCCAAAATCGAAGTTAATCCCCAAAATAAGCTCTAACCGTTGCAAGGAGGGGATCGATCGTCTGAAGCTGAATCTGGTGGGGCGGTTGCCAATCAATCCATTCATAGCCGAGATGTTCGGTGGTCGTAATTGAGATTTCCCCGTCAAGCCAGCCCATGAAAATAATTAAAGTCTTTTCGACGATCTCATCATTAAACCTGGCATACTGCGGATAGTAAACCGATCGATACTCAAAATTCGGGTCGATTTGAACTGCGCTAATTGGAATGCCAGTTTCTTCGGTCATCTCTCTCAGGGCACATTCTAGATCTGACTCGCCAGGTTCGACATGTCCTTTGGGTAGATCGTATCGATCGAGATGTTTCATCAGCAGAAAAGATTTGTGAGGATGGGCAGGATCTCCTCTAAATAGAATAAAACCGCAGGATTTGACTTGTTGCATCGATTTTATGAAATTAGGGGTTCGGGATTGGGAAAGAGGAATGCTAATTGTTGTCAGAAGGATCGGATCGTACCCTGATGCTTTGCATCCTGATTCAGCAATGCCTGAAATTATAGCTAGAGGATTAGTTCGGCTATGCCTAAGTATTTCACACCTTCGGGACTGACATCAAATCGGCAGGGGAGAACTTGCAAGCCTTTTGCTACTGCAGTACGAAGCAGTTGACCGTAAATAGGATCGGTAGTATCGCCAGGGGCAAATTTGGTCTTGTCCCCACGATTGATGAGATATAGCATAACAGCACGACTAGTCGGCATGACATCGATGAGTTCCCGTAGGTGCTTTTGACCTCTAGTTGTCTCAGTATCGGGAAAGACGGCGACATCTTCGTAGCTTGCGCCTCGTTTCACGAGGTTCGACCAGGTAGTATTTTTAACTTCTAGGTAGATCGATCGATCTCCAGCTTCAAGCAAAAAGTCTATTCTACTGCGGTGATCTTGCCCGTAAACCACTTCCGATCGAATCTTTTGATAGGTGCCAAGTTCTGGAAATAGCTGCTGCTCTAGGGCGATTTTAATCAGTTTGTTGGGTAATGCGGTGTTAATCCCGATCCAGACATTATCGATTTGAATCATCTCCCAGGTGTATGCTAGTTTCCGCTTGGGATTGTCGTGAAAAGAAACTTGCACGGGGGCACCGATTTGACATACCCCAGTCATTGGACCAGTATTCGGACAATGGGCGGTAATAAGTTCACCCGTATTCAGCTCGATATCTGCAAAAAACCGCTTATATCTTTTGACTAAAATACCAGGATACAATTGAGGATAGGTGTAGAGCAAGATCTTTTACGAGTTCCGAGTTGCTAAATAAGTTTCTAAGTTACCCAGATCGATCGCCATTTGGGCGACGAGAGCAGTAGTCTCGGCGATCTGTTCCGACCGAGCGAGTTGTTCGATTTGTTTGGCTGATTTAGTAATGCTAATAATCCCCACATTAGCACTAGCTCCTTTGATATAGTGTGCTTCATGGGCGATGGCAATGGGATCTCGATCGACTATTGCTTGACGCAGATCTTCAATGTGAATTTTCACGTCTTCTGCCAACATTGTCAGCAATTCTAATTCAAATTCTGGGTCATCTTCTGAAACTTGATGCAATTGCTCCCAGTCGATATCACTGAAATCGTTCATTATGCTGCGTTTGATAATGGATAATTAATAATTGATAATTATCTTATTCTTGGTGATGGATGTCAGTTAACTATCATTACCTATTTTATCCCGATCGCGTAGCGTCGGCACTGCCGAATTGATTCCTCATTTTCAGAACTAGTGATGGGTGTGGGGGTGTGAGGGTGTGTTTACTACTCCCTTACTCCCCTTACGGTGGTACAGCCTACTCCCCTCCTTCCCTAAAGCCTAAAGCCTAAAGCCTAAAACCGATCCTATGTTTCAAACAACTCGCCGCCGCTTGGCTATTTGGTATACCACTGTCACCGCCATTGTCTTGCTGGTATTTGCGATTGGGATGTATATCTATGTGCGGAGTACTTTAATCGAGCGAATCGATGATACTTTAAATCATGTGGTCGAAGTTGTCAGTAGATCGATCGCGATCGATAAAATCGATATGCCAGGTGCAAGTAGTCAGTTTCAGATTAATGTTGGGGCAAGTTTCCAGGATGATTCAGATCGACTAGATGACGATCGGATCGACCTAGAATTATTTAATCTCAGTGGGAAATTGATATGGTCTACACTCAGAGAACCGCTCGATCTTCCTGTCTGGCTCAATCTCGATGGTGAAACCGTTCGTGTTAGCAACAATCGCATCCTCAGACAAATTACTGCGCCAGTAACGGGGAATGGTGTATTGGTCGGATTTTTGCGAGTCAGTCATCCCTGGTTTGAAGTCACCAAACCCACTGAATTGTTAATTGTCGATCTGACAATTGGGACTTCGCTCGTAATTGCTAGTGTCGCCGCGATCGGTTGGTTTCTGTCTGGTATTGCGATCGAGCCTGTTAAGGCTTCGTACCAACAACTCAAACAATTTACCGCAGATGCATCCCACGAACTGCGTAACCCGATTGCCACTATTCAAACCAATGTTCAAGTCGCACTGAGTGAGGAACCTTTACCACCTCAACAACGCCAGCAACTTCGGACAATCGAAAGATTGACTCGTCGCTTGGGGCGATTGGTTGACGATCTATTATTTCTCGCTCGTCAAGATAGTAGCATCATCACTGCTGAATTTAGTTCCGTCCCACTAGATGCTTTGCTGATGGAAACGATCGAAGAACAACAATTAGCTGCAGCCGCGAGGGGGATTAGTCTCACCTTCGAGATTATCCAGCCGTTACCCGCCGTTTCACTCCAGTTAGACAATAACGATATCGCGATGTTTAACATGAGTGGAGATTGGGATCGACTGGTGCGACTATTCACCAATTTACTGACTAATGCGATTCAATATACGCCTTTATCTAACAAGAGTCCATCGGAGATTAATATTAAATTAAAACAACTGACTCGTCAAAGCATATCATACTTGCAAGTCCAAGTCCAAGATAACGGGATGGGAATTCCCGCAGCAGCACTGCCACATTTATTCGACAGGTTTTATCGTGTCGATCCAGCTCGAACGGCCAGTGCCTCGGATGTTAGTAGTGGTTCGGGTTTGGGTTTAGCGATCGTTCGATCGATCGTCAATAGCCATCAAGGTGAAATCTCGATCGATAGTCAAGTGAATGTCGGGACGACTGTAATCGTCACTTTCAAAGGCTTGACAACTCGATCGTAACACCACAAAAAACTATGGTTTCCAAGATAGACGGGTTTAGCAGTCATTAACAGCCTAATCCCGAATCCCCAATATTTGCCTGCGCCCCCAGCACTTTCAACTCATCAATTTGTGCTTTTGTCAAGCCATCGACTCCAGTAATATTCATCCCCTCATAAGGACGATCGGCACGGCGAGTAGAAAGCAGATTACCATCGGACAAATCCCAGATGCGAATGGTTTCATCCTCACTAGCACTAGCTAATAACCGACCGCAAGGACTGACTGCTATCCACCACACCCAGCTTTGATGTCCGGTGAGAGTATCGATACAGAGTCCAGTTTCGATCGACCAAATTTTTATTGTATAGTCAGAAGCACCACTAAATAGCCATTTGCCGTCGGGACTATATGCTAGGGACAAAATCCAGCCTGTGTGTCCGGTTAAGTTGTGACAAAGTTCTCCGGTTTCGATATTCCAGAGTAGAATTTGACTATCCATGCCACCACTAGCAAGGATTGTACCACGAGGATCGAAGGCTACGGAAACCGATCGATTGGTATGTCCACGCAGAATATGAATTGGTTCTCGATCGACTAAATTCCAGATTCTAATGGTACAATCTTCGCTGGCACTAGCAATCAGGTCTCGATCTGGATGATAAGCCAATCCCCAAATTCGCTCGGTATGTCCAGTCAAAATGTGCAAACATCGCCATCTTTGAGTATCCCAGATTCTGATGGCGCGATCGCTGCCACTACTTACTAAATATTTGCCGTCAGGACTATATACTAGGGCGAGAATCCCATCGGTATGTCCGCGCAATGTCTGGTTACAGGTGAGAGTTTGAGCGTCCCAAATTCGGATCGTGCGATCGTCACTACCGCTAGCAAAAGTCAGTCCCTGCGGGTCGTAGGCGACAGTAATAATAGATTTATTATGCCCTAATAATTGCTGGAGACAAATATCTGGATCGATCGACCAAACGCGAATTTGAGCATCGCGACTAGCCGTAATTAACCTTTGTCCATCGGGACTCCAGGCGATCGATCGAAACCAATTAGTATAGCCATTGAGCGATTGCAAACATTTACCATCGCTAACTTGCCAAAAGCGAATCGTTTGGTCTTCGCCGCCACTAGCTAGGCGATGTCCATCGGGGTGAAATGCTAGCGACCACAATCGTTTACTATGTCCTTCTAACCGATGGAGACAATGACCGTCACTCGCCCGCCAAATCCGCAATAATCCACCCACACCCGCACTCGCAAAATACGCCCCATTCGGACTAAATGCCACCGACCAGATTTCCTCGCCATGTCCAGTTAAAACTAACTGACACGCTCGCTCTCCATTTGTCACCTCAGTGGCATCCCAGAGCCGCAGGGTGCCATCGAGACTGCCGCTGACGATAGTTTTACCGTCAGGACTATAATCGACCGTTGCAACCCAGTTTGTGTGCCCAGTTAAAACTCGTTGACATTCACCGCTTGCCACATTCCATATTCGCACGGTACCATCGGCACTACCACTGACTAATCGATCGCCCCCAGGGAGAAATTTCACATCCACCGACCAACCTTGATGTCCGACAAATTCCCTTACGCACAGTTGGGTTTGGAGATCCCAATAGTAGATAATATTATTAGCACTACCACTAGCAAGATAGCGACCATCAGGACTAAAACTACAGCCGAAACTATAAATCCCCTCGCCGATCGTCTTCAGACAGGTACCATCTTGTAAGTCCCAAATTTTAATGGTGTGATCGTCGCTAGAACTAACTAAATACCGTCCGTCGGGACTAAATTTAATTCCCCGCACCCAATTGGTATGTCCCGAACAAGTCAGTAAACATTGTCCGTCGCGGATGTTCCACAACCGAATGTCACCATTACTATCGCTCGCTGCAAGTATTTCACCATCTGGACTATAGGCGATCGAAAGGATGGTACTAAAGGTTTGGGTAAAAGCGCAATCGACCATCTGCGCGTTGGTAAAATTAACCCGTGTCAAGTTGATTCCGACTAAATATGCTTGTTGAATTACCAATTCAGAACAGTCTAAATCGGTTAAATCTAGTTTGAGATGAGTCAGGAAATTAAGTAAGTTACCAGCTAAATATCCAGGTTGGAGGGAATTGGAAACTTGCCATTGCGCCAGAATTAACCGCAGATGGGTGCCGATTTGCTGAAGATTGCCAATGCTGGAGCGGAGCCTGTCGATCGCGGGTTGAACGATTAGTCGCAATTGGGCTTGACGCAGATACTCCTTGGCGTTAGCTTGGGCAATCGGATGAGTATTCAGCCAAAATGGTTGCTGTTGCTCGATCTCATTGTAAATTTTATCGACGAATCTCCCCGTCACATATTCCATCACCATCGGTTGTAACGACCACTGTCGTTTACCTTGCTCGATCTGTCCCGATAATGAAAAGATAATACTCCGACGACGGAGGGATTGTAAAACATTCAGTAAGGATGAGCTACTAGAGATCGATCTTTCTGCCCGATAATCGCCCTGACGGGGGTGATTCCAGGCGGGGTGGAGTGATGCTTCCAAATCGACGATCGACAGGGGTTCGCGGGCAATTGCCAGCCAGTACATCACCTGTTGCTCGGCGGCGGTGAGACGTTCCCACTGCTGTTCGAGCAGAATGTGAATATCGGTAAAGCCTAATTTACTCGATCGTAAGTAGGGGAAAATCTCACTCACATCCCCATCTGCTACCTCCTGTACCGCCGCTGCAATCAGTTGAAAGGCGAGGGGATTACCGCCACAATATCGATCGATCTCCGCCCATTCTAGCTCCGCGACAGGCTTGCAACCTCGATCGGCAAAAATCTGTTGTCCGGCTGTCGCATCCAAGCCTGGAAGCATTAAGGTTCTAACTTTAGCATTTACCCCTTCGAGCTGACTGATTTCCGTCGGTTTTTCCCGACTGGTAATTATCAGACAACTCTGATGATTCATCCGTCCGAGCGTGCTAAATAGCTCGCCATAATCAGCATATCCCGATCGATATTGTCCCACCTGCGCCCCCGCTTGGAAAATCGATTCCCCATTATCTAAGACGATCAAACAGCGATGTTTTTGACAAATTTCTAATAACAACTCGATCTGACTGGCTACCGTTTTCGGCATTAGCTCTAGCTCAGATCCCACATGTCGATGCTCCAAGAGAGAGGCTACACCAACGAGTGTCAATCCTGGGGATGTCAATAATGTGCGAATTAATTCTGGAAGTAATTCCTTCAGCGGCGGTGCATTGAGCAAACTGCGCCACAAAATATAACTAAATCGATTTGAATCTCCCGCTCCCGATGTCTGGATTTCTGCTTGCAACTTTTGCACCAGATCGATCGCAATCGTCGTTTTACCCATCCCACCCATCCCCAAAATCGCCACTAATCGACAACGATCTGTGACAATCCATCGATCGAGTTGACTGCGTTCTAACTCACGCCCATAAAATGCCGAGACATCCATCGCCTCGCCCCAGTCAATCTGCGACTGGGCTGGGGTTGGCTCGCTCGATCCTGGCTGCTCGATCCTGGCTGCGAATAATTCTAATACCTGCCGAAAATTACCCTTAGAGACCTTACATTCTGTTGCAGTTGCCAACATCCGCCAAATTTGGGCACCAACTCCTTTAATGTAGTCGCAATCGTATCCAGCCGCATCGGCAAGATCGCGATAAGATTGTCCATTCCAAGCCGCCCTAAATACCATTTCTTGCGGTGGATTCAGGTATTTAGGGGCAAGGAGTTCTTTGACAATCGCCTCAGCCCGATCTAATTCCATCAGCTATCTTCCCGAATAACTTCCCACCTTTTAGGTTAACTCGATTAGGGGGGATGGGGGACAATCTATTGATTTTTTGCCCGAGCATAGCTTGCGCTTTTAACGACTAGAAAGTAGGTAGATCTGTGTGTGATTAGTTCAGATTATGCCCGTGTAGAGTCCGATCTCCAAGTCCCCAAGTCTCCAAGTCCCCTACCGCTGACGCAGTTTGTCACCAGAAGCATCAACAGGTACTTCTTGCAATAGCCGCGTAATTACCTGAGTACCGCGACGACCGCCGATCGTCATAATTCGATGCGATAGCACATAGAGAGCCAGCTCCTTAACATCATCAGGAAGAGCGTAAGAACGCCCTTGGAGCCATGCCCAAGCCTGGGTTGCACGGTAGAGTGCGACAGAACCACGCGGACTCACTCCCAGGCTAATTTCGCTGTCATTGCGAGTGGCGCGAACTAGGTCGATAATATATTGCTGGATCGATAAATCTACTTTAATCTGCTGACACTGTTGCTGAATCGCTTGGAGTTGTTCGAGCGAGATACAGGGTTCCAAATTAGCTACAGGCGTTCCCGTCGCCAATCCTTGCAACATTTGCAGTTCTCCCGCAGCATCTGGATATCCCAAACTCAGCGAGATCGCGAATCGATCCATTTGTGCTTCAGGTAGAGCAAATGTCCCATGTGACTCGATCGGGTTTTGAGTCGCAATTACAAAAAAAGGTGCAGGTACCGCACGGGATTGTCCATCTAGCGTTACCTGTCTTTCCTCCATAACTTCCAATAACGCCGATTGAGTCCGGGGAGTGGCGCGGTTGATCTCATCAGTCAGTAAAATATTAGTAAAAACTGGCCCAGGGATAAATTGAAATTCCCGACTCCCAGGATTCCAGATATTTGTGCCAGTAATATCGGAAGGAAGCAGATCGGGCGTACACTGAATGCGTTGGAATTTACCATCGATCGATTTAGCCAGAGATTTAGCCAGTAAAGTTTTACCAACTCCAGGTACATCTTCTAGTAACACATGTCCCCCAGAAAGCAGAGCTGTCAAGACAAGCTGAATCGGACGATCTTTCCCGACAATCTGCTGGGCAATATTTGCAGTTAGCCGTTGAATGGGTGATGGGGAAACAAGAGTAGCCATAGTAATAAGTGGTAAGGCGTAAGTGGTAAATCGTAAATAGGGACAAGGCTATTAATCTATTTTTCCCAATTTCGATCGAGACTATGCCACTATCGGCGTAATTAGTGTTGAAATCTTGCGAATACGCCATATCTAGGGGCTTGAGTTTCAATCGAAATTCAGCGTACAATCTAACTCCGTCCACATTTATTTTGGTAAAAATGTACTATAATAAATGTATGCATAACCAACTCCCCAATTCCCTGCATCACCAATAATTCATCCGCCCTTTTTGGTGTCTTCTCATGTTATTAGCCTCACCCAAACCCACCGTAACTATCACCAATCCTCAAAGTAGATTCGCGACTAAATCTGCCATAGCCATGCATCTCAAGCGATCGCCAGATGAAATTTACAAGGTAAATTGCTGGCGATATGTGGTGCATGTCGTTGGTAAAAAAACGAGTACTTTTGTCAGCTACGCCGACTTACCGCCGATTATTGGAGTCGCCTTACCCAATCATCGCGATGTCCGAGCATGGCGCAAACGCTGGAAAAAATACGACCAGATCGCGCCACTATTTTGGCACAATTTTTACGCCAAAAAACTGCGCCAAGTAAAGACAATGGCGGAACTTCAGGCATGGGAAGAAGTGCTCAGTTATATTGGATTTGGATTGCCAGAATCCAGCCGAATTGAACTAGAAGGAATCTGTTCAGAAATGACTCATTTTCTATTCAGTCATGCAGCATAGATCCAAATATAGCAGTCGCTAGGTTAGTTAGGACGTTTTGGGAGGCTAGATCCAAAGGCTTCTCCAAGAAGCCTTTGGATCTGATATGTCCTAACAGCCCTGGCAATTGCTATAATTCTCAATTAATTTAATACTTGGCAATTCCTTCTTCTCGGGCAGCTTTTTGAACCGCAGAGGCGACGGCGGTGGCGACGCGCTTGTCAAACACAGAAGGAACGATGTACTCGCGGCTGAGTTCGTTGGGATTGACTAGAGACGCGATCGCTTTAGCAGCTTCTAGGCACATATTGATGCTAATCTGATTGGCACGACAATCGATCGCGCCGCGAAAGACACCAGGAAAAGCGAGGACATTATTGATTTGATTGGGATAATCGCTGCGCCCTGTCGCCATGACTGCGACATCATTGCTAACTAATTCCGGTTGGATTTCGGGAATGGGATTTGCCATCGCAAAGACGATTGGATCTTTTGCCATCGATTTTACCATTTCTGGACTGACGACTCCGGGTGCGCTGACACCGAGGAAGACATCTACACCTACCATTGCGTCGGCGAGGGTACCCGTTTGGGAGACGGCAAATTCCAGTTTCTCAGGGTTTAAGTCAGTGCGACTGGTGGAGATAATTCCTTTGGAGTCGCAGATGCAGATATGCTTTACGCCAGCGGTGGTAAATAATTTAGCGATCGCGATTCCGGCCGCACCCGCACCATTAATGGTAATTTTGACAGTATCAAGGGATTTTTTGACCAGTTTGAGTGAGTTTAACAGGGCGGCGAGGGTAACGATCGCGGTACCATGTTGATCGTCATGGAAAACGGGAATATCTAATTCTGCCCGTAGCCGTGCTTCAATCTCAAAACAACGTGGCGCAGCGATATCTTCGAGATTTATCCCGCCAAAGACAGGTGCGAGATGTTTGACAGTTTTGATGATTTCTTCGGTATCTTGAGTATCTAAACAGATCGGAAATGCGTCAAGTCCAGCAAATTCTTTAAATAACATCGCTTTGCCTTCCATGACTGGCATCGAAGCGGCTGCACCTAAATTACCCAATCCTAATACCGCACTACCATCGGTGACGATCGCCACAGTATTGCACTTAATCGTTAATTCGTAAACTCGTTCGGGTTCGTTGGCAATCGCCATACAGACACGCCCCACCCCAGGGGTATAAGCCATCGCTAAATCCGACTGACGGGTAAGCGGAATCTTGCTCTCCATCCGAATTTTACCGCCACGATGGAGTTGCATTGTTCGATCGAAGGTACTCGTCAGCCGCACTTCGGGAATCGACTTGACTACTTCGACGATCTGATCTCCATGTTCGGTACTAGTAGCATCAACAGTAACATCGATCCGCGATAGCACTCGCGTCTGCTCGGTAATATCTAGCGTGCTGATATTTCCCCCGACGGAAGCGATACCCTGAGCGATACTCGCCAGCATACCCGATCGATTGGGTACTTCCAAATGCATGGAGATACTGAAGGAAGAAGTAGGATTTAAATTTACCATCTCAGTTTTTGAAGCGTCCACAACTAGCAGCCCTAATTATAAGGGTTATTGTTGGTAGCGGCAGATGATTTAACGTCAATTTCTCCTAGCGGAGAGGCTACGCCAACGGGTTAAGGATTGCCGCCTAATGACTCCTAGCCTCGTTTATACACCGCTAGGATCAGATCTGTTGGGTTAGCCTCTCCTTTGGATCATCGCAAAGTGGATGAAAATCCTAATTGTGATGAAGAATTGTAGTTGAATAAAAAACCAGACAGGTTTGCGGATGTCAGCAATGATACCCGTGACTTGTCTGGTACTTTATTCGATGGAGGTTTTGGAGTTATCTTTTCATCGGGAAATTAGACAGCTTCGATATTTTTCTCACCAGTCCGAATGCGGATGACTTGGTCGACGGGACTGACAAAAATTTTGCCATCGCCGATTTCACCAGTGCGTGCAGCAGAAATGATTTTATCTACCACCATGTCAACTTGATTGTCCTCAACCACAACTTCGACTTTGAGCTTTTGGAGAAACTCGACGGTGTATTCCGAGCCGCGATAGCGTTCGGTTTGTCCCTTTTGTCTGCCAAATCCCCTCACTTCCGATACCGTCATGCCGACGATACCTGCGTTGACGAGGGCGATTTTGACTTCATCTAGCTTGAAAGGGCGAATAATTGCTGCGATCTTTTTCACTTCTAGTTACTCCTGAATGTGTGTTTCTATAGTATTTTTAGCTGCACCAACTCGATCTTTTGTATCATTGTTAGATCGACTAAACATGTAACTCTGGCTACAAAATAAAAATATGACAGTCTCTCTCGGCATAGATTTTGGCACATCTGGCGCAAGATTGGTAGCGATCGATACCGATTGTAATGTGCTTTGGTGGGGAACCAGCAATCTGCGAGCTGGAGAATGGCGAGAAACTCTATTCGCACTGATTAAAACGATACCGATGGCGGTGAAAGCAAGGGTAACTAGAATTGCGATCGACGGTACTTCTTCAACGGTGTTATTGTGCGACGATCGAGGTCAATCGGTCGGTACACCAATCTTATATTACGACGATCGAGGTCGATCGGTATTAGAGCAGTTAAAATCGATCGTTCCAAATGGACATTCGGTCATCAGTGCCACTTCTAGTCTAGCGAAATTATGCTGGTACGCGAGTCAACCCGATTTATTTCCGCAAGGGCGGTATTTTCTCCATCAAGCCGATTGGTTGGCTTATCATCTGCACGGCAAATTGGGCATCAGTGACTATCACAATGCCCTGAAACTGGGCTACGATGTTGAATCGCTGTGTTATCCCGATTGGCTAGAAAGACACGCCTATCGCCCGTTATTGCCTCAAGTTTTGCCACCAGGCACGCCAATTGATAGAGTGATACCAGAAGTTGCGCGGGAGTTGGAATTACCTGCTGACTGTGTGGTGTGTGCTGGGACTACCGATAGTATTGCGGCGTTTATGGCTAGTGGTGTACAGACTCCAGGCGAAGCAGTGACATCATTGGGTTCGACGTTGGTTATCAAACTGCTCAGTCACAGGCGGGTTGAAGATTCTAAATATGGAATTTACAGTCACCGCTGGGGTGATTTATGGTTGGTAGGTGGAGCGTCGAATACTGGTGGTGCAGTACTGCGACAGTTTTTTAGCGATGTAGAGTTAGTCAAATTGAGCCAGGACATAAACCCTAATCTATCTAGCAATCTCGATTATTATCCCTTATTGACTCCTGGTGAAAGGTTTCCAATTAACGACCCTAATTTAGCACCTCGACTCACACCCCGCCCCGATCGATCCTCGTTCCGAGGGGCTTCGCCAACGAGCAATTTTTTACATGGTTTACTCGAAGGAATTGCCAAGATTGAAGCGTGTGGCTATCGATTATTAGCCGAATTGGGAGCGACACCCTTAACTGCTGTCTATACTGCTGGTGGGGGTGCCCAAAATCCAGTCTGGACGCAGATTCGTCAGCGATATTTACCCGTACCGATCTTAATATCTAAACATCAAGAAGCTGCTTATGGTACGGCACTTTTAGCACAGGCTAGCCTCTCCGCTAGGAGAAACTGACGTTGGTTATTAGCCTCGGCATTTTCCAATCGTGATCGAGCACCAATCAGTGCAGCTTCTTGCTGTTTGCGAGTACTCATCAATTGTGCCTCGAGCCTGGTAATAACGGCATTCTGAGCGGCGATTTGCGACTTTTTGACATCAGCTTGAGCATCGCGTAAATCGGCTTGCGTGCGATCGATCCCCTGTAAAATAGCAATTACTTGATTCTGTTTGACAAAATCGCCTTCCTTAATCAGGATGCGATCGACTCGACTATCCTGAGCATTCGCCACAGAGAGTTTAATCACTTCTCCATCGGGCTGAATCCGCCCCAATGCCACTACAGCATTCGGTTTAGCAGGGCTAATCGGGTTTCGGACTTTGCTGGGCGATACCCGACGTACAGCCAGCTAGCAGTGTCACTATCAAGCAAATTGTCAGCACAACATAAGGTCTCATACCTTGGGGATAACTGGTTATGTCGATCTTATACTACTTGCGAAGGTCATAACTAATCTATAACCTTAGAGAAAACTGACCAGCTTCATACTATGAAGGATACCAATAAGAGGCAACCCTAATCTATTTAACTAGATTTTGGAATTACTAATCGCATTCCACTTTTGCGACGATCGGTATCACCTGCATAGCGAGGAATAATATGAATAGTAGCGTGGTTCATGGCTTGTCCCGCAGCTTTGTTGATATTCATCCCTACATTAAACCCGTCGGGTTGAAATTCCTTAGTTAAGATTTCCTGGACTTTATTCGCCATCAACCAGCAGGCAGATTGTTCTTTTAATGGTAGTTCAAAATAATTGCTAATATGTTTTTTTGGAACGATTAAGACATGTCCTTTACTGAGGGGATAACCATCGAACATTGCATAGGCGGTGGCCGATTCTGTCAGCAAGTTTATTTTGCGATGGGGATTGCAGAAGATACAATTATTCGGTGAATTCCATTGGTGGTTATAATGGACGTATTCATAGATCTCACAGTAGTCATTAAGCTGAATCGATTTGAATGGCAGCTTGACAGTACATTGGTAAGTTGGCTTCTTGTGAATGTAATGTTCGCGAAATCCTTCCTTTTTTAAATCTCGTCTGACTGCATAGTATGCCTTCCCACCAGGTTTGAGCAGATGAGCGACATTCATTAACGCATCAGCTTGTTCTTCGGGCATTAAAACATTTAACACATAGCCACAAAAGATCGAATCAAACTTCCCCTCAGGATAGGTCGGAAAATAATATGGATCGTAGCCACTAATATCTAATCCCTTCTGTCCCAAAAATTTTACGTCATTTCCCAATCCACAACCGAAATCGAGGATGCGACCTTTGAGTAAATTTTGACATAATAAAAATTGAACGGGTGATGATAATTTAATTCGATCGATCGCGGTGAGATGACTGAATTTATTTGCTTGTCTCCGCATGATCTCGGGATTGGGATATTTTATCGGTTACTGCTATTATTCCCGTATTAGAATGGCGGATGTACAATCGCACTAAGCAGTAACGCTACGGCTCAAAACAACATATGACGTATTTATTAGCAGGCGATCTCGGTGGTACAAAAACGCTGCTGAGACTGGTTAAAGCAGATTCACCAGATCGATCGGAATTCGAGCAACTATATAAAAGTCAAGAGTATACTAGCTTAGTGTCGATCGCCCAGAAATTTTTGGCAGCAGCTCAAACCCATCTGGGGATTGAAATCCAGATCCAGATTGCCTGTCTCGCCATCGCTGGAGCCGTCATCGATCGAGCATCCTATTTACCCAATCTCGATTGGCATATTAACGCTGATGGACTCCAGCAAGCACTAAAAATTCCCCATGTTGAATTAATCAACGATTTTGCCGCAGTTGGCTATGGCATTGCTCAATTGCCCCCAGCAGACCTCCACACCCTCCAAACTGGACAAGAGCGACAAAATGCCCCAAAAGCAGTAATTGGGGCTGGTACAGGTCTAGGCGAAGGCTTACTGATTCATAATGGGACAGACTATCAAGTAATTCCCACCGAAGGCGGACATACAGATTTTGCAGCTCGATCGATCCAAGACTTTGAATTTGTGCAATACTTATGTCGCCAGCTACAGATCGATCGCATCTCCAACGATCGAGTCATTTCTGGGCGCGGAATTGTGGCAATGTATCAATATCTGCGCGATACTAGCAACCTGTCCGAAAATCCTGAGATTGCTAGTGTAGTTAAACTCTGGGAAGCCCAAATCGAAAAATTAGTCGATCCTGCCGCGCTAATTTCTGCAATGGCGATCGCCAAAACCGATCCACTCTCCCAAGCTACCATGCAAATGTTTATCTCTGCTTATGGTGCCGAAGCCGGAAATCTCGCTCTGAAAATTCTCCCCTATGGAGGACTGTACATCGCTGGTGGCATCGCTGCCAAGAACTTACCTCTACTCACAGACGGTACTTTTCTTGCGGCATTTAATCACAAAGGTAGAATTAGCGATTTAATGGGTAAGATACCTGTACGTGTAATTCTCAATCCTCAAGTTGGTCTGATTGGTGCTGCGGCACAAGCAGCTAGGTTGGGCTTTGGACTTTAGGAATCGACCTCTGGTTCTTTAACAATATAAATGTACTTAATGCGACAGTTTCCTGGAAACTATCCTGTCAAACTCTGAGTCTAGGGATGTATGAGCTTATGGGCGATAAAAATTCTAAAGTATTAAGATTGTCAATGCGAGAAACATTAAAAAATAATAAAGGTTATACTATCGTAAAGTGGTGCTAATAAAAGGAGGGCTATGTTTCTTAGACTAGCAAATCAACATCGAGAATTCGTCAAAGACCTAGTTATGAGTCTTCAGGCTCTAGCTACTGTCCTAGAACGGCGTGGGTATGAGGCTGCTTGCTATACCTGTGGAGACCAGATGAACAGTGCAAACTTCATGGTAAGTTTGGCTCCGAATCATTTGATCCGGTTTTTGGTATCTGACTATGGGATTACCTGGACGGAATTGCGCGACGATCGCGAATTAATGAAACTAGAAGGTGCAGAGGCAATCGGCCAACTGCAAGAACTTGCCGATCTACTCAAAGTTCAACTTCAGTCGAATGCAAATGTGCTGGTTGGCTAATCGCAACGGATTGACTCGACCATCAGAGTCTCCATTTCGCCTGTAAAGGTTCGCCAGCCTAGGTACATCAACGAGTTAACTATTTCACAATGGGTGAGTTAATCACTGGGTGTTGACCGTAGAAAGGCAATGCCATTGACCAATGCGGACGATCGCCTCGATCGTTAGCAATTCGCGCTAAAGCCTGCACTCCCACGACCGTATCGGCAAGATTAGCCGATTGAGGGATAACGTGGTGATGTTCGGGGTTGAAAACGGCTAATTGGGTGTCCCAATCAGCAGCCGAAAACACTGTTTCGGGCAGGATCGTAGTTAATTCCTGACAATTGTCATTCAGATTGTAAACGGCTCCAAAGACTTCGCCGCGTTGAGCGGGCATCGAAATGGCGATAGAGCCTGTCTGCTGCCATTGCCACGCGATCGCCGCTAAACTAGAAATTGTAAATACAGGCAAGTTTAACTGTTGTCCTAAGGTACGGGCTGTCACTACCCCCAGACGGGTACCCGTGAAGCCCCCAGGCCCATTTGCAACAGCAATCCAGCCTAGATCTTGCCAGGTTTGGGGACTGAGGAAATCTAATAAATAGGGATGGAGATAATTAGACGTTTCTCGCCCCAAATCCCATGTTTGGCAACGTACATCATCTACATTACTACTAATCGCTAAACCCAACGCAGGGCTACTGGTATGCAGTGATAAACCGTATTTCATGAGTTGGTGGATGGTGAATAGTGGACAGTAAATAGTGTAGGATTACGCTAGATCCCCGACTTCTGGCGAGAAGTCGGGGATCTGTCTTCTAGCTTCTAGCTTCTCGATCTGCTAAGTCCAATATTTAACCATTTGCAGTATGTCCATTGCCAAGAGACTAAAAAAATCGCAATAACCCGCGATCGTGGGGAAGGAGATAGGATAACAGAAATACATTTGCAAGAAATCGGAATCTATAACTATGACTTCTGCCGATGATGGATCTAATTCTAACCCTAATTCTCAGACTCAAACACTGCGATCGAAATATCTCCAGACGATCGAGGAAATTGTGACGCGGATTTTGACGGGGAGACAGATTATCTCCAAGGAGTATATTTATCAAATCTTGGTGGAAAAGATTGAGTTGGGGACGAGCGAAATCTTTGAAGGTTGTCTGAGCGAGACGGTGCAAGGGATCGAACGAGAAATTGCCAGTCAGCCCGACGAGGTGAAACAAGCCAAATTAAAGCATAAACTCAATGCTCTCGCCTGGATTCAGACAGCATTGAGTAATGTTCAAGACGAACGCCAAGCTGTAGCCGCTGTCAATGCAACGATCGATCGCATCGTTACCGCCGAACCCCAGGAACGGTTAAATACTCTACTCCAAGCACTCGATCCCAATCAGGAGCGCAAATTCGATCGATCCCAGCTTCAACTGATGATTAAATCGCTCCAGTCGGTGGCAACTGTCACGCTCCAACCCGCAGATTTCGAGCAATTACGCCAATTATCCCACGGACTCGATCGAGGCTTAAATACGCTCCCAGCTCTAGAACCCCATCTAGTGAGTTGGATTTATGAAAGTGGACAACAAATCGGATTTGGCGGAGCTACAGAGAACGGCCCTTGGTCGCTGTGGGCGCGACAAGTCACCAAACCACTAATTCAGTCATTATTTAAGACGATCGGTCTTCAGCAGTCAGTTTCCGACCTTGCAGCAGCTCAGGGCAGTGGGGATGAGGGGGAGTGGACAGAACTTGCAATTATATTGCAAAGTATTCAAACTGCTTTAGTAACTTGGTTCGACGCACAAATGTACGATCGCGCCTGGGGACAGCGGATGGCTTTTAGTACGCTGATTACGTTTGCGGCAATTTGGTGCGAATTGGCAAATGGGATCGCCAGAGCGACGGGGATTAATACTAACCATCGCGATGCAATTGCCAAAGCCTGTTTTCAGGTGACGCTGCAAATTCTCCGCACCGCTGCGCAACGTCCGAATTTTCCGCTCTATGGGGGAATTTTTGCCGCATTCTCTGGCGAAACCCTTCGCGATACCCTCTCTTATTTCGATCTCCCGCTCAAACAGGTAGCAGGTACTCAGGAGAAAGGGCGATTATTAACTATTTTAGGTTACTCACAGCAGACATTAGGCCAGATCGATCGAGCCATCGAACTCCACAAAGAAGCCTTGGAAATCGCCAATCGAGCGGGAGATCGCCCCTGTGAAATTGCCAATCTCAACCATCTGAGTCGAATTTCGATCGGTCAAAAAGATTATCCCGCAGCAATTAGTTACAGTCAACGCGCCCTAATTTTAGCGCGACAGACGGGTGATAAATTGGGTGAAGCCAATGCCCTGACTAACGTTGGCTACTCCGAAGTTCTATCGGCACACTCGATCGATCTGATGGATGAAGATATCTACGAACAGAATATCAGTTATCTCGATCGCGGGTTAAAACTTGCCGAAACCCTCGAAGATAAACAGAGTTTAGCCCTCTGCTATCATAGCCTTGGACTCGCCTATCTCACCATTCAACAACCAGAAAAAGCGATCGAATATCTCCAACAGGGTACCAAAGCCGCCCAAGCCGTTGGCGATTTATATCTTCAGGGACTCAATCTTACCTATTTAGCCGAAGCTTATCACAGCCTCCAGAAAAACGGCACTGCCGTCTTTTATAGTTGTCTGGCGATGTATCAGCTACATCAAATCGGTGCGAAAGAATGGCGACAGAGTGCGAGTTTAGCCACTGTCTTGCAGGGACAACTCGGACAGGAGCAGTTTAATGAATTCCTAATTAAGTATCGCCCGAATCTGCTCCCCGCGATCGGTGTTGATGGCTACGATTATCTACCCCAATTAATTGCTAAGTATTTGGATGGTGGAAGTTGATTTGTTTGAGGGGTGAAAAGGATAAAATAAAAGCTAGACTAACCAGGCAAAAGCCATGATTGCTCAACTCGGCACAGCCAGAATCAACCATGAATCGATCGTTACTTGGGAACCATTGCCCAAAGATTTTCAATTAGAGGACGATCCAGTGGAGAATGATGGACAACCTCTGTTAGCAGGGGCACTACGTGAAAGTTTAGAACTCAGTGGCTTGATCCAGCCACAGATGCTCATCGTCTCCAATTTTGGACTATGCGCGACGATTGACGGACAAATTGTGGTGAAGGCTCCTGATTGGTTGTATGTAGCCGCCACACAACCGACTGAATCAACTCGCCGAAGTTATACACCTCACGCTGAAGGCGATGTCCCTACCATCGTGATGGAATTTCTCTCTGATGTGGATGGGAGCGAATATTCTGTCAAGCGCACCTTTCCCCCTGGCAAATGGTTCTTTTACGAGCAAATTCTGCAAGTCCCAATCTACGTTATTTTCGAGCCAGAGAGCGGGTTATTAGAGTTTTATCAACGCCAAAACGAACGCTATGAGCTGGTGTTCCCCGATGCTGATGGACGACACTGGATTGCAGAAATGAATTTATTTCTGGGCACCTGGCGCGGTAATAAAGAGGGCAGAGCTGGCTATTGGCTCCGGTGGTGGGATGAGTCTGGAACGATTTTACCCTGGGCGATGGAGCAAATCGAGCATGAGCGTCAACAAAAAGAGCGATTGATGGATTATATTCGATCGCAAGGCATCGATCCAGATAATTTGCCATCCATTAACGATTAAAATAAGTCATAAGTGGTTTTTAAAAATGGCATAAAATTCGGCGTTGCTGAATGTCGTTAATTAATTTAGGGTAGGGGCAATTCATGAATTGCCCCTACCCTAAATTAATTAACTCCTAAAATTCAACTAGAACTAAAATGTCGATCAAACCTAGCATCAAAATAGTGCTTCTTCGCGCTATTGCACGAGCCGCATAAGGTTTGGAGGTTGCTAATATCGTTGGTACCACCTGTAGCTAGAGGAATGATATGATCGATCGACAATTTAGTAGTTTGTCCACAGCTTTGACACTGATGATTGTCTCGCTGAAATACATATTCTCGTACTTCTTTGGGAAAGCTGATTCGCTTTGATTTTTCTCTCATGTTATTCATAGATCCGTAGGGGCGGGTTTATGCGATTAATTCTGATGGTACTAAAAATCAACGTCCAAACCCGCCCAACCCCACTAGTTTTGTTCTGTCGCTTTTGCTGATGCCAATTCGTTCGATAGTTGTCGAATCTGATCTAATGAAGATAAATGAGTCATGACTGGCTTTTCTTGCTTTGCTACAGCTTCAGGTTCTTCAGGTATGAATTCAAAACACATTTTTAGCTTACCTTTTTGCCAACCTTTTCCATCAGGTTGTAAAAGGTTACAGCTTATGCCAGATAAAAGTGAATTATTAATTTTTTGATTATCTCTCTGTGCATCGAGTGCACTACCTTTGACAAATTTTGAAACCTTGTCCACCAAATATTCTCTAGAGTACCCTTGCTGGATTATTCCTGCTATCATACTCGTTAGTTTCTCTATAAATGCTGCTTGATCGATCGTATCTATACAATCTGCACTCGATCCTTTAAGCATTTCGAGAAGTTCGCTAAGTACAAAGGTGCCATGTAAATCAAGTATTTCTAATACTTCTGGATCGAGGCAACGAGCAACAGCATCTGAATCGGGAATTATTTGTTTGGATCGATCGATCATAATTTTATAATGGTTGAATATATTAGGCGTAGATGTATCGTGTTCGTCATTTGATTGATGGGGCGGGCGGGTTCGATTGTAGATTTTTGGTGCGATCTTTATTAATCGCATAAACCCGCCCCTACAGATCTAATTAACTTCCGCTAATCCGAAAGATGCTCGATCGACTGATGTGTTAGTGATTTTAGCTGTACTAGCTTGCTGGCGATCTAAAGAGAGTATTCCTTTAAATGCTTGATAAAAAGATCCACTTGTACTCGTAAAATCAGTTCGATCAAAACCTGTACAGTCTGAGTCTTCTCCATTTCTGTCTATATATAAAAAGCTACCATTATCCTCATAAATAGTCACAGTTGCACTACCATGTTTGAGCTGAAAATTGAACTTAATGAATTCACCTTCATCCTCATCTATACCAAAAGAGGTGTTAATCAATGATTGAGATTCACTCATATAAAGCAAGTCTTCGATAGTGCTATAGATACAGGTAATGTCAGGAACAACAAAAGCAGTACTCATAAATTAATTATTGTAATATTACTTTTATATAGTACCCAGTATAGAACTTCGATCGATCATCACGGCGATCGATCGAAACCCGTCGATTAATTACTATCCCCAGCCATAATCAACTCTGCCGAAACTCCAGCCGTATCATTAATCGGCAACAATAACAGCTCTGACTGATTAAGTGTAGGTAAACGATGCCTGTCTAACTGCATCGCTTCTAGACAGCTATTAATCCCCTCAATCGCCTCATTGAATACAGCAATCTGTTGTTCTACTTCTGCTAATTGCCGTTGATTTTGCCGAATCTTTTCTTCGGCTTCTTTTTCCAATGCTTTCGCCAAATAAGCACGAGCGCGATCGTATTGAGCGAGAATTTGTTCGGCTTGATGAGTGGCGCCAGGTAATAGTTGATTGTTGAGAGATTGATTGATGACTTGGCGGAACGATCGCATGACGGTATCGCGAACTTTTTCTTCAAAATCAATCTTTAATAGTTGCCGAATTGCTGGCTCTGCTTCAATCATATTATAGTGATCGTAACCGCGACAGGCTTGTTGGAGTGTTTGACGTAATTGGAAGAGAGAAGACGTTCCTTCAGTGAAAAATTCGGGACGTTCGCGCACATATCGATCGCATTCCACTCGCGCCGCATTTACTAAAGAGCTGGAAACAATAGTTTCTAATTGTTTGAGATTTTGTTCGATGCCGCTGTCGTTACCTAATAATCGATATAGATTGCGATAATATTCCTGTTTCTGAATTTGAGTATTTAACTGTTGGAAGAAGTTGGCGACTAATTCTTCAACGGCGGCGACTAAGACATCTTCTAAACCATTTGCTAAATAGTAGAATGCTTCACTCAAAATCCCAATTAAAGGAACGACTGAATTGCGGCGATGGCTGGCTTGTGCTTGTTGATGTACTTGACTAACGGAGAACCTAGTTAATAGTTCATCCAAACGACTCACCATTTTGGCTTTAAGTTTAGTGAAATCTGCCTCGAATGCAACGTTAGTATTACTGGCTGCAACTTCATTGACGATCGAATTAATATGTTCTTTAAACTCATCACCGACATCTTTAAGATCTTTACTCAAGAGCTGAAGTTCCTGCTCTTTGATTGCAGTGGCATCTTGGGGCTGTGCTTTGAGATGATGCCAAGTTTCTAAATAAGTGCGCCGCAGGCTGATACAGATCGGTTGGAGATCGTCGGCGAGATTGACTAATAATAATGGTCGTTTTTCTTCCATGAGATAGCGAGTGATGGCAGTCCGAAATTCTTCGATGCCGCTATCTTTTACCAATTGCTCGACTAATCCACTGCCCTGCTCGCCAAGAATTCGCAGGTAGTTTTCAGTCGCCGATTCATAGCTCCGTACATCTACCCGAAATTTGTCTCCTGACAATTTTCCAGAGCTGGAACAATAACGATTAAACTCATTGATAAATTGAGGAGTCTCGTCACTATCTGGGGTAACAGTTGCGGCGAAAAAGGAATTTAGCCCAAATCTGTCACTTGCATTCGTCTGGCGGAGTTGACTACCCCAAAATCCTAACAATCCGCTAGTTTTATAGACGCGCTGCGAATCGCGAAATTGTTCGCCAATGAGATTGTCTAGCCGCTGGCGCAATTGAGAATTGTACCAGGTTTCATCGATCCGATTGAAGATGTAGAAAACTCGATCTCGAACGCCAGGATTTTGACGAATTCGTTCGAGCATTTCGGTTTCTTCGCTCGTCATATCCCCCGATGAAGCTGGTTTCAAGACGCAGACGACTGCTGATGTATCAGGATTTTCGATCTTTGTATAAGTTAACTCCGCATCCCGTTTAACTGGCGCATCAATTCCAGGGGTGTCTACCAATACGTTTCCATCTTGAAGCAATGGATGATGGCAGTAATATTCTACCCGTCGCAACACGGCACTATTACTACCGCGCCGCGCATAACTGGCGGCTTCCTGGAGGTTTTTAAAATCAAATTGCTCCATCGACAGGGTACGATTAGTTGTTTTGTCGATGTACTTTTTATTATCGATAAAACCTTGAATGAGTAGCTTAAATGCTGAGGCTTGCTTGGCTCGCTCTGACTTGCTTTCGCCCCCTTCTTGCTGGATAATTGCGATACAAGAATCGCGGAGTGTATCCATCAAACTCTGTTCTTGTAATAGCAGATTTGCCTGTTGCGGATCGTGTAAATTTAATCCCAGCTTTTTACCCAGCAATTGCACCTGACTTAATACTTCGACTTCAGACAAAAAGGTGAGCACTACTCGCTCTTGCGCTGGCTCGGCGTAGGCAATTTGACACTCGGTGCCTGTGGCATGTCCTTCGGCACTATAGAGCAATTCTCGCTCTAGGAGGGCGTTAATTAACATTGATTTGCCAGCACTAAATGCACCCGCGAAGACGATTTCAAAGGTGGGGGCAATGGCTTTTTTGAGCGATGAGCGTACCGCACTGGTGTCTATTTGCGCCCGAAGGGTGGGTTCCTGCTGGAGTAGGTTGAGAACTGAATCTACCTGTGCTTGAAGGTTTTGGCACTGGGGTAGGGCGTTTGGGCGATGGTGAGGACTCATGTTCGGGGCTGAAGGTAATTTTGCTGAAGAGGGGCATAAAGATTACATCCCCACTAGCATTTAGATTACCCAAACTGTCACACGGAATTTAGCAAACGCCAATCTGTTGGAGGTGTTGCGTAGATCTTTACCCCACTCCAGCCCTCCCCTTTCTAAGGGGAGGGAGCCGGAAAGCCCCACCTTTCCAAGCTACTGTGTATACACAAGTTGGCTGGACTTCGTTTCTAGATCTAAATCCCCCAAACCCCCTTAAAAAGGGGGCTAAGAGTCCGATCTTAGTCCCCCTTTTTAAGGGGGATTTAGGGGGATTTCTAGGGTTTTCGCTTTATCCAGACTTGTGTATACACCGTAGCCTTTCCAAGGGGGGGGTTGGGGGGTAAACCCATTACAAACGAAGTCCAGTTGACTTATCAGTAAGCGTTAGCCTTCGCTTAGATACAGACTCATTACTTCCATAATCGATAACCGCGACTGTACGCCTAAATCTAGGGGTGAAATATGTCCTCGTCGGAGATGTTCCGCCGCAGCACAACCGATCATTGCGGCATTGTCAGTACAGTACTCCATCGGCGGAAACAACACTTTGATATTGCGCTGACTGGCAGCAGCTTGTAACGTCGCTCTCAATCCCCGATTCGCGGCGACACCACCACCGATGGCGATTGTATCTAAGTTATGGTCGATCGCACAAGCGATCGCGCGTTTGGTAAGCGATCGAGCGACACTATTTTGGAAACTCGCCGCAATATCCGCCACAGGCAATTCCTTCCCCTCAGCTTGCAATTTTTGCACCAACCTGAGTACCGCCGTCTTGACACCGCTAAAGCTGGAATCATAGGGATGAAAACCACCCCCAGGTAGCGAGATATTGCCCTCTGGCAGGGGGTAAAGCGTTGGATTGCCTTGAGTTGCCAATCGATCGATTGCTGGGCCGCCTGGATAGCCTAGATTCAACATTCGGGCTACTTTATCAAAGGCTTCTCCGGCTGCATCATCGCGAGTCGCTCCGAGTTCGGTATAGACTCCACAATCTTTGACATGAATCAGACTAGTATGTCCGCCCGATACCAACAGGCACAGAAAAGGTGGTGCCAATTCTGGCGCACTTAGATAAGATGCGTAAATATGCCCTTCCAGATGATGCACGCCCAAAAATGGTTTGTCG
Organism: Chamaesiphon sp. VAR_48_metabat_135_sub; assembly: GCF_031418915.1. NCBI lineage: Bacteria > Bacillati > Cyanobacteriota > Cyanophyceae > Gomontiellales > Chamaesiphonaceae > Chamaesiphon > Chamaesiphon sp. VAR_48_metabat_135_sub. Next base: position 27,739 of record NZ_JANOJV010000062.1, read on the forward strand.
TGCAAAATCGCCAAAGTTTTCGCCGCACTCATCCCAATCATCAGCGCACCCACCAATCCAGGCGCGACAGTTGCCGCAATTCCGTCAATTTCTGCCCAAGTTATACCAGCCTCCTCAATCGCTTGGGCGATCAGATCCGTAATTATTAATAAATGTTGCCGCGATGCTACTTCTGGAACAACACCCCCATATTGGGTATGAATTGGGATTTGAGAGGCGATAATACTGCTGCAAACTTTACGATTGTTAACGATTGCTACCGCAGTTTCGTCACAACTTGTTTCAATTGATAAAACTGTTGTCATTAGCTGCTAATTTTAAATATGAAAATAGAGGTAAATAATTTGGCAACCGTCGTGGTGG
>NZ_JANOJV010000063.1:0-44565 GCF_031418915.1 Chamaesiphon sp. VAR_48_metabat_135_sub
CTCGATCGATCGCGGTGGCGAAACCGCTCCATTAGCAAAACGCTCTTCTTGTTGCAAAGGCAGTCTTGACAATAATAGATCGGCTGTCTCAACACTTAAAGATAATGGTTCGCTGTCATCTAGTTCGACTTCTTCATCTAGCAAGAAATCAGCTAATTTGCTGCTAAGTTCGCCACTAAATTCACTTGGTTCTAAGTTAGATTCACTAGCTGGTAAGAGTTCAATTTCTTCATCCAGGAAGAAATCAGCTAATGTACCGCTAAGTTCGCCGCTAAATTCACTTGGTTCTAAGTTAGACTCACTAGCTGGTAAGAGTTCAATTTCTTCAGCCAAGAAGAAATTATCTAGCGAACCTGATAGATCCTCGATATTTGGGTTAGCTGAATCGGAGTCCAACAGATCGATCTCGCAAGATTGGATGAGCACTGTTAGTGTATCTAATCGATCGATCTCAATTTTGGTGAATTCCCCGCTATTTTTGGCACATATTTTGAGAATTTCAAAATATTCAAACCAAACTGATGCCCACAATTGACAATCGGGTTTCGCAATTAGCTGTTCGCAGTCATGAAGTAAGATTGTCCAGTCTTCTGCTAATTCTAAATCTATCCCAATTTGAGTTAGTTGGGCGATCGTCGCTTGAGCTTTTTCGATCGTCTCTGCTGAAACTAATCCCCGATCTGGCAGTTTGGATAAAGCGATCTCCAAATCCAAAATTACTAAGTCAAACCCTTGCTCGGCAAATTCTTGATGTACCTGCTTGAGTTCGTTCCACTCTGGTAGATATAATTGCTTGACTCGATCGCGTAGCTGCTCTAATCGTCTCACGGTTGGCTGCACTTGCTCGATCGCCTGCGCTCCTGTTTCTGTAATTTCCACACTACTGCTCAACAACTCTCCAGCTTCGAGCAGAATTTGACCTAACTCTCCGTCGGCAAGCATTGGAGCTGATTCTAGATATCGCAGATCGGAGAGCAGATCTTCTAATACCATTGCTGCATGTAGCATACCATCCGCCGCTACCGTCACTGCACCACCTTTGACTGTATGAATCGCCCGATAGAGATGCTGGATATCGGCATTCCATGATTGTGGATTCAATTGTTGGATCAGGCTAAAGTAAGTTTCTAGATGTTGCTGGGTATCTACCGTAAACATTTCGCGCAGCTCTTGCTGCAATTCAGCTTCGGCTCTATCGATGTCAGATGGGTACTGGTTCATTGGGGTTTGGGGAGTTGGGATGAAGTGGCTGTTACCCTCTTCCTGAGGATCTACTATGTATGCAGTCGGCTAGACTTTGGCGGAGATGGTGTTACCCCCCCAGCCCCCCCTTATAAAGGGGAGGGAGCCGGAAAGCCCCCCTTTATAAGGGGAGGGCTGGGGTGGGGTAAAGATCTCCGATCGTGATGATTTAATTTAAACTCGCGCTAACTGGCTAGATGTCGGTTGATGAGCTGCTGAATCGATCGTAGGTAATTGTTGTGTCGATCGAGATTCATTGAGTTTGAAGAATTCAACCATTTTGAGTAGTTTTTTGGCTAAATTCCCCATCGACTGTACTTGCTCGCGAGTGATACTGGCGTTGGATTCGGTGATTTGAGCAACGGAGGAAATCGATTGGATGGCTGTCAGAGTATCACTCACTACCTTCACAATATCTTGACTGGAACTATTGACTTGTTTACTCATCTGTGCGACTTCTTCGGTTACTGTTTGAATATTGTCAAATGCTTGGCGAGATTTATTGACCTCTGTTGTAAATTTCTGTACTAGTCGATCGATATCGCCGATATCCTGAGTGAGACCAGAAGTTACAGTTTGGACTCGATCGGTACGTTGTTGCAGTGAGATGAGACTATGGTTGGTATCTGTTGCCAGATCGTTCACTTGACGGGCGATAGTTTCAAATTCTTTGGCAAGGCTGGCAAACTGGGCGGGATTCTGTTCTTTAATTGCCCGACTGGAGAGGGTGGAAACGTTGAGTGCCAAAACGCGAGTCAGAGCTGCAACTCGTTTTTGCTCTTTGGAAAATTGAGCTGCCAAGTCCACAAATTCGGTCAGTAATTCAGATCTTTTGATGATTTGGACAGTACCTTGTTGAAGCGTCTCAATTCCATCTGTGGTGTCGTCGATCGCCTGTTTACCAGATACGACTGCCGATTTAGCCTGTTGTACTGCTGCGGCGGTAGCGATCGCTTGTTGCCGAGAATCGGCTGTCAAAATACTAATATTGTCCATCAGCGATTGAACCGCTCGAACTTCTGTGGCTTGGGATTGGGCTTGGTGTGCTGTCTCGATCGCCCCCTGTTCCAATTGCCCTGCGTCGGTGGTAACTTGGAAAGCAGTGTCTACTACGGCGGAAACAATCCGATCGAGTGACTCAATCAGACGATTGAGAGTATCAGATACTAGTCCAGTTGCCCGATCGCTGACATCTGCCTGAACGGTGAGATCGCCATCTTCGATCGCACAAACTACATCGAGAATGTGGGCGACATCTGCCTGAAGGAGTTCGCCTTCCGATCGAATTTGTTGCTCCTGTTGGACTCGAATATCTACTTCTTTGGCTAGTTGCTCGTTGACGCTGACTAGTTCTACTCGCGATACCGCCAGGGCTGCGGCAGCTTGTCGATCGCGAATATAGTCGAGAACGGCAGATAATACTAGACTCCAACCCGCCAACAAGATTGGTAAAGTTGCTCCCGCAAAAATAATCGAAGCTAATAGCTGTTGTTGATAATTTTTGAGTTCTCGATCGATCGATTGAGCGACTTTCGCTAACACGGTAGCATTACCATCACCAAAAATTTTCTTGGCGGTAGTATAATCAGGACTCTCCAAAACGGCTAGAGCTTCCTTTTTTTTACCTTGGCGCACTAATTTAAAAGCTTTAGCTTCTAACTCAAACAACTTAGTTGCTGCGGTATCAGTTTTACCAGCCTCTTCTCGTAGTTCTGGAGTAACATTAGCTAATAAAGTTTTGAGCGATTCATTTGCTGATGGTTCCAGTTTGTGGTAACGATCCTCCCATTTTACATCCCCTGTATTCAACATCATCAGTGTTGACATCGTAAAAACTTCATCTGTATAGATGACTTCAGCACTAGATTTTTGTAACTGAAACTGTTTAGTCACAGTCGATTGGAAACTATTATAGATACTCCAGATATTCCAAGTTGATATACCAGTTAGCAATAGACTACCCGCGATCGTCACGGTAATCGTGCTAACTAGATTATTCCGCACTAAGGTTTTGAGTTGCTGTAGCGGGGTACCGTTTTTTCCTTCATTTACTTGGAGGGTTGTTTGATTGCTTTTCATTAGGTATTAGGTATTAGGGGTTAGGGGTTAGGTATTAGGGGTTAGGGGTTCGGGATTCGTTATTAGATGCTAAGTTGAGTTAAGAACAAAAGTCTAAAGCCTAAGGTCTAAAACCCAAAGCCTAAAACCTAAAGCCTAAAGCCTCGATTAATTAAGTTGATAACTTGGTTTTGCCTCGGTGGGATCGGAAGCTGAAGTAGCTGCGGGTGTTTCAACTACCATCGGTAAGCTAACTATGGGATCTCGTCGCACTGGTAGTTTAAAGATTTGAATATTGTCGATCAGTCCAGCAGATAGCTCGTTCATTTGGGTGGAGATCGATCGAGCTGTTTGAGATTGTTCGTCGATCTGTGCTGATAGTGTGGCAATTGCGGCGATCGATCGAGCGGTGGAGTCGGCAGAATCGATAATAGTTTGACTGGTTTGAGCTAATACTTCTCCAGATTTAACTACTTTTCCGGTTACAGATTGCACGGTGGCAAATACTTCACGAGTTTGTTTGACACCTTGAGTAAAGCTATTTACCAAACCGCCTAACCGTTGAACTTCACCATCGACATCAGACACTACTCTATGAATTTGGGTATTTCGTTGTTCGAGACTAGTCAATCCTTCATTAGTTTTTTGTGCCAGTTGACTGACTTGTCCAGCGATCGATTCAAATTCCCGCGCTACTGATTCAAACTGTTTAGGATCGCGCTGTTCGGCGGCTCTAGCTGCTACCAATGATGCATTCAGAGCGAGAATTTGGGTCTGAGTCGCAATGTCAGTTTGATCGTCAACAAATCGATCCGATAGTCCGACAAATTCACCTAGTGCCTTCATTTGCTGGACGATCCGATCGCTACCTTGTTGTAAGACATCAATGCCTCGATCGAGCGATCCGACCGTCAGCTCTCCAGTAGTTACCGCCGTCTGTAGCGATGCCAATGCCAAGTCGGTATCAGCAAGCTGATTTGCCGCATTGTTAGCAGACTGACGTACCGTTTCGGTCAATCCTAATACTCGATCGACTGACTTAGTTTGCGCGCTGGTACTTGCCGCAACAACAGTCGCAATCTCTTCTTGAAAATTACTATTGACGGCTACCCGTTGCGCCTCGATCGATACCTGGGAAAAAACTATGCCCAATCGCTCTACCAGGCGATTTAAGACATCACCCATCAGTCCAGTTGCTCGACCGTTAACGGTCGCATTGACAGTGAAATCACCAGCCTCAATCTCACAAATTACATCTAATAGTTCGCCGATATCTTGTTGTAGGAGATCTCGCTCTTCTGTTACGGTCTTCTCCTGCTCTTGACGAATTTTTGATTCTACTTCTAAAGCTTTGTTCGCGGCAAGTAAGCTGGTTTGGGATTTTTCGATCTCAATTTGAGCAGCCAGTCTGTCACGAATATAGTCGCGAACAGCAGATAAAACAAAAGTCCAACTTGCTAGCAAGATCGGTAAAGTTGCACCCGCAAACACGATCGAGATTAATAACTGTTGCTGATAATTTTCAAGTTCTAATTTAATGGAATTTTCAACTTTTGCTAAAACTTTACTATTGCCATCACCAAATATTTTCTTATTGGCAGCATATTCAGGCCCCATCAAAACTTTATAGGCTTCCTTTTGCTTACCTTCCCGCACCAATTTAAACGATTTTTCTTCCATTGCAAACAAGATATCGCCGGCTGTATTCGTTTTAGCAGCCTCTGCTCGCAGTTCGGGTGTAATTTTTGCTAAAAACTGTTTCATGGTCGCATCCCCTGGAGTCAACAGTTGCCTGTACCGATTCTCCCATTGCAAATCCCCCGTACTCACCAGCATCCGCGCTGACATGGTGAAATATTCATCGTTATAGACTAGTTGGCTACTGAGTTTTTGCAACTCAAACTGCTTGGTTACTGTCGATTGGAAGCTATTGTAGATACTCCAAATATTCCAAGTCGATGCCCCTGTCAGCAACAGACTACCCGCGACTGTCACGGTAATCGTACCTACCAGATTCTTCCGTACCAAAGTTTTGATGCGTCCTAGCGGGGAAATCGATGGGGATTGTTGTTCTTCGCGTACTTGGTTGTCTGTCTGCTTGCTATTCATTGGGATTAGATGGTAGAAGGGTGATGATGCTAGAGAGTGTGGGGGTGTGGGGGTGTGGGGGTGTGGGGGTGTTGGGGTGTTGGGGTGTTGGGGTGTGGGGGTGTTGGGGTGTTTACTACTCCGTTACTCCGTTACTCCGTTACTCCCCTACTCCCTTTCCCCTTTACCCTTTCTCCCTAAAACCTAAAGCCTATCTCCGTGGTTGCCATAAATCTGGAGGAATCAAACCTGGATGCATCAGTAGCATTGGAGTGTCAGTTGTTGGGGCTGTAAATATTTCTGCGGGTAAATCTTGGCGAGTACTACTACCGATGGCTCGATCAATGATTATGCCGATATTGGCGATCGAGCCTGCTGTCTCGTTGAGTCTCACCACCACCAAGCGTTCGCGCAGAGCAAATTTTTCGACTTTTAATAAGCGAGCAGCCGCAATTAGGGGTAAGATCTGACCGTCGTGGTGAATAATTCCGGTCAACAGTGGGTCGTAAAATGGTAAATCGAGGATTTCAGATCGATCGATTCGCAAAATTTCTGCAATCCAAACAGCCGGAAATACGAGCGTAAAGCGTTCGACTTCGGTAGAAATAAATCGATCTGCTAATGCTGTCTGGGTCTCAATTGGTGGAGTCTGAATGGCAATCATCGGTCTAGGTGTTGGGTATTAGGTGTTGGGTGTTAGGTGTTAGGTGTTGGGTGTTGGGTATTAGGTGTTGGGTATTAGGTGTTGGGTGTTGGGTATTAGGTGTTGGGTGTCTGAATGCTAAAGCCTAAAGCCTAAAGCCTAAGACCTAAAGCCTAAAGCCTAAAGCCTAAAGCCTAATTAGCAGGGATTGTTACAGGCATTTTTGCGAGGATTTCTTCGACGGTTTCTCGACTAACAGGTTTGGGTAGATAGTCATTTGCACCAGCCCGATGGATGCCATAGTTCATTTCTAATGTTGTTTTTTTGCTAGAGCACAAGATCGTATACTGACTTGCTGTTTTGGGATTTAGCCGCATTGTGCGTAAGAACTTATAGCCATCTTGTTCTGGCATCACCACATCTAGAAACACTACGTCGTAATTACCAGTCTCGATCGCGTTCATCGCATCTTTAGTATTCTCATGTCGATCTACTTCATGCCCCAATGTCTGCAAGGCAGAAGTCAAAGCGTGTGCATCTACTGCACTATCGTCAATAATTAAAAATCGCATATTAGATATTTTTAGTTTTGTGAATAATTATTTGTCGGAGTGCCTACCAGCTTCAGCAACATTTCCTCAAGTTGAACTTGAAACTCTCCTACGGCTCCTGGTGTCAAAGGTTTTGTCAGAAAGTCGCACCCAGTCCATTGTGCCCGCCATCGATTGGCAAGTTTTTGTTCTCCAGTCAAAATGACTAGCGGAATTTTCGCTAATTGAGGTTGTTGACGAATTTGCTTGACAAGCTCAAATCCCGAAATTCCTGGCATGTTAATATCGATAAAAATCGCGGCTGGCTCGATCTCCACAATTTGAGCGAGAGCTGTTTCTGACTGTTGACAGATGACAACTGGATAACCCAACCCTTTAACCCAATGCTGGAACTGTGATAAGATCATCGGCGAATCATCGATCGCCATAATTGGTGAAAGTGTATTTTTTTTGGGTAGTTGAAAACTGACCAAACCATTTTTCGCCAGTTTGGCAAACATTTCAGCGATCTCTAAAGTATCTTTCGCCATCTCCTCGGCGATCTCATTTAGCGTTTGTTGAGATTTAACCAGACTTTCAATCCGCTGCTGCTGTCCATCCGGTAGATTCGATTTCTCTATTGCTTGTCGATTTAGGACGGGAATGAGATTCATCGAGGGCACTTGGGACTGTAATTTCCCCCACTGTAACTGCCGTTGCTTGGCTTCTTCCAGTAGCGTAATCGGGCTAAAACCTGCTAGCGGCAATTGAGTCGCCAAATCTCGATCGGGAATAAATCTAGCATTGCCGTTACCCATCAGCAAGTAAATATCTAAATCGTTTAAAATCTTGGTTTTCATCGCCTTGAGCAGTCGATCGTCATCAATCAGACCAATTCTCTTCATCTCGGCTAATAATTGAGCTGGACTGAGTGCTTGCTCTTCAGCCTTGGTCTTAAGCTGTTCAAATCTCGGCCTGACCAACTCATTACGGGTATAGACGATGTATCTATAGACAACTTTCATCAAGCTCTGCACCGACCACAAGCGATCGCCTGAGTACAGAATTTGACCATTGGCGATACCTAAGTTCCAATGCAAGAGTTGGTCTTGACCTACCAGCCTCTCAGCATGAGTATCGAATTTATGTTCCCAATACCCAACTTTGCTACTCTGAATGTGTCCGAGCAATTGTTGTGGTAGTTCCCGAGCCGGAAACGAGAACTGATCTGCTGTGGCAATAAGTCGATTCATATTTCTAGTACTAAACCTGTCCTTATTTCTAGATTACCCATCGAAGCACTGGATCTTTCATCATCCTCAAAATTTAGGTTTGGGTATTATCTAGTTAAAGATCTCGACACAAAAAAACCAGCAAGATCCTTGTAGATTTTTGCTAGTCTTTCTTCTATTCCCGATTTCCTCGCTCCTATCCGCCGATCCGCGACCATTTAGGACGAGTAAGTAGTGTCACGATCGTAACATTCAAAATAAATAGATAAAGCGGGAAAACTACAAATGAAAAAGAAAAAATCTCGATCGCAAATAAGTTTAATATAGCTGAACTAAAAGACATCACCCAAAATAATAGATCTTCTGATTTTGGATCGTGATAAATCTTTCTAATCGTTGGTACAGCACCAAGTGTATCCATGACAATATTCATCAATAGTGCCACTAACGGCGATCCAGATTGCCACCATAACAATAGACTCAATCCTGCACCACCGAGGCAAATTCGATCTAAAAGATCCCATTTGCCTTGACTATATTTAAATGCATAAAAAGTAATAATAACTTGGCTAATTACCTGTGCAATTTGTAGCCATAGTGTATTGGTGGCACCAAGCGAATAGGAACTTCCCAATAAGATAAACCCGATTGTCGTCCAGATCCCCCATGTCACCCGATTGGGACGGGTGTCCCCGCGCCGAATTGAGAGAATGTAGGGAATATTTCCGAGTAGCAAAACTATGCCTGATGCCATCCCTAAAATTGCGTGCCAGTTCAAGATCGATATTCCTTTGCTGATTTAACCTTCCAAATCTAATATACCCCCGACTTATTGAAAAGTTGGAAGTATCTCAAAAGGTATCATTGTTGAACTACTGTATTAATCGCGATCGCAATGTAAGAGGGTGTTTGAAAAGTTATTTTTGTTAGGCATAAACCCTGGAGATCCCCCTGTCTTATGTATACAGGGTAGCCTTAAAAAAGGAACTAAGAGTACGATCTTAGCTCCTTTTTTCAGGGGGTTTGGGCATTTAGATCTCGAAACGAAGTCCAGCCGACACTAGACTAAAGCAAGTTCTTTAACTGATTGCTTTGATTGCTTGACAAAGATTTGAGTTTCTTCATCAACTCGGCTAAACATATCCTGTTCCAAATTCATAAATTGTCCGAAACCTTCCAATACCCACTGCATAATTTGCGCTTTGGATTCAGGACGATAATCCCCGACCAGATTTAAGGCATCAACCACACACTCGAAGTGAGAAGCTTCCACACCACCAGCACCTTCATGGCTCGCATGGATCAACACATAGCACCAAGGGTGATAACGATGTCCGCAGAGTTCAGCCGCTGGAGTTTTGCGCAAAAAGGCATCAAAACCAACATTTTTGTTGTCATGACGGACAACTTTATCGAGCAATCCATACTCGATATCGCCAAATAATTCTGAAGCGGCATGAAATCCCATGCTCCGAATTAAAGATGCGGCATTTCCAGGCACACCAGCATAGCCTTCCATAATGCCATTGCAGATATCAGTCATCCACAGGGGTACATTCGCAAATTGATTGCGCTCATCGATCGACAGATCGGCATAATCTCCAATTGTGCGAAGCAAGAGTTGCGCGAGGGTACGATGGGGCGCACCATCATTTGTACCTTCATCAGAAGCAGCAATCATCACTTTAGCCGACAGATTAAATCCGCGATCTGCTTCTTCAATTACTTTAACGTTAGGATCGTTGAACAGATAGCGAGACATGGCAATGGAACTCGCCAATCTGGCAATCACAGCGGAAGTATAGGCGTTGAAATGCGTGTACCGCTGGAAAAACATGTACAATCCAGTCGGATTTTGAATAGCGCGATTAAAATAGTTCTCGATCTTTTCTTCAGCCTCAGCAACAGCAAAACACTGACGAAAGAAATCTCCAGAAAATGGTTTAACACCATTTTTCACTGCTATATTAGCTTTAATAGTTACTTGTGCTAAATTTGCGATCTCAACTGAATTTGAAGTAGTTTTGGTTTGCAAGCTTGACATATGAAAATAACTCCTATTCTGGAAATGGGGGGTGACGATTTTAGCTGCTTGTGTGACGCAATTAGCCGAAACTGAACAATTCAGTTCGAGTGTTAAAAAATGCTACTTTTGTAAGAGATTTTATCGGCTATCTTTTATTTAAAAGACTTCCGGCTCACATGCCAAGTAACTTTTTATACTTAGAATTCAATATTGACACGTAGACAAATGGTTGTCAATAGTGTGACAGATCATATATTTCGATGAGCGATCTACTCAATAATATCCACAAGTAAATCAGATAGACTGCGATCGATATCACAATAATTCTCGAAAGAATAATACCATTGCATCTTGCCCGATCGATATCTGTCGATCGAGTTTGAAGACTCGATTATAACTACAAAAACTGGTACCTTATTGGTACCAGTTTATTGATTCAGGATAAATTTAGAGCCGATTCAATCGATATTTATTTAATTATTCAGCAACGTCTATTTCTTAACCGTCTATTCTCTATACCCTAATTGACGATCGAGCAGGACGAGTAAGTAGTATAAGGAAAACAAAATTCAGCCCGAATAAATACAGCGGAAAAACTACAAACGATAACGAAAAATTCTCGATCGCCAGTAAATTCAACACTGCTGCAACAAAATAGACCGCCCAGGCGCGGAGATCTTCGGAAGTTGGATCGTAATAAACTTTTTTAATCGTGGGGATCGCCCCCAGCAAATCCATTGCCGTGTTCATCAACAATGCCACTAATGGAGATCCAGAACAGCACCACAATAGTAGACTCAACCCAGCTCCAGCCAAGCAGATTCGATCTAACTGAGTCCAGCTACCTCGACTATATCTAAACGCATAAATGGTAATAACGAATTGACTGATTACCTGGGAAATTAGCAACCACAGCGTATTTGTAGCACCAATCGCCTGGTAGCTACCCAATAAAATAAAGCCGATCGTCGTCCAAATTCCCCATGTAACTAGATTTGGACGAGTAGCCCCGCGCCGAATCGAAATAATGTAGGGAATATTTCCCAGTAGCAACACAATACCCGATGCCATACCTGCGATCGCGTGCCAATTCAAGATCGATATTCCTTTGCTGATTTAATTTTTCGATTCGTAGAGTAGCTAATATCCCCGACTTCTTCGAGAAGTCGGGGATATATTTACGAGTATTTCCTAAACTAAAGCAGGCTCTTTAACTAACCGCTTGACAAAAGCTTGAGATTCTTCGTCAACACGTTTGAACATATCTTGCTCCAAAGTCATGAACTGCTCGAAACCTTCAAACACCCATTCCATAATTTGCTCTTTGGATTCAGGACGATAATCCGCCATGAGATTTAAAGCATCCATCACACAGTCAAAGTGCGAGGCTTCCACACCAGCAGCACTTTCATGGCTCGCATGAACCAATACATAACACCAAGGTTGGTAACGATGTCCGCAAAGTTCAGTCGGAGGAGTTTTGCGTAAGAAAGCATCAAAACCGACATTTGCGTTATCGTAACGGACAATTTTATCGAGTAATCCATGTTCGATATCGCCAAACAATTCCGAAGCTGCATGGAATCCCATGCTCCGAATTAAGGCTGCTGCATCACCAGGAACACCAGCATAGCCTGTCATAATCCCATTGCAAATCTCAGTCAACCATGCTGGTACATCTGCAAATTGATTCTGCTCGTCGATCGACAGATTTGCATAGTTTGCCATTGTCCGCAGCAAGAGTTGAGCGAGAGTACGATGAGGCGCACCATCATTCGTACCTTCGTCATAAGCGGCAACCATTACTTTCGCAGATAAATAAAATCCGCGATCTGCTTCTTCTCTGACTAGAACAGTAGGATCGTTGAAGAGATAGCGCGACATCGCAATCGAGCTAGCGAGTCGCGAAATCACAGCGGAAGTATCTCCGTTGAAATAAGTATAACGCTGGAAGAACATGTACAATCCAGTCGGATTTTGAATTGCACGATTGAAATACCGCTCGATGTTATCTGCTGCTTCAGCAACAGGAAGACACTGGCGAAAGAACTCGATCGAAAATGGCTTAAAATTATTTTGCAAAGCCACATTAGCTTTAACCATTGCTTGGGCTAGATTGGCAGTCTTGGCAGTCTTAATTGGATTTAAAGTGGTTTCGATTTGAAAACTTGACATACAAAAATAACTCCTGTTATCGAAATTTACTTTCTATCTCAGATATTTGTGCCTTTTGTTGCAACTATATAAAGCTAAAAATTTAATAGAACGAATCTAAAAAAATTGTATGAGTCGCAAGGGTTTCTCGATCGTCTTTAGTTAAAAAAGATCGGTTTTTTGGAAAAAGGAAGATTTTAATAATCTTTTCAAATTCTCATCTGAATTCCAATACTTGTCAACAGTGCATTAGAAATAATATTTGTATAAAAAATGCAATCTAGTGCAATGCAAGTAGATGCTGGCGTTCCAAAGCTTACTTTACTTGTCTAGGTAAGAAGACAGATTCTCTTGCCTATATACTATTCAGAGCTTACCGCTGCACTCTACAATCTCGATAAGATGCGATTTAATTATCGACTAAATCGATATTAAAATAGGTTACACACACTGACTCAACTGCAAAGAATACTACCAAATCTAAGAAACATTTGCTTGGAGAATAAATATTTCGATCGAAATACGGCAAATATTAGCTGAGTCGATCTCCTGGTCACAAACGTACTTATAGTAAGTTTCTTGAATTTAGGACGATCGAGAAACTATTGTCTTATGTTTACATTCACATCTTATCTGTCGTTCGATCTCCGCTTCAATCTGTCAACCGCAAAATATCGTAATATTGAATACTAATTTCCTCGAAATGAGCAATACAATGTATTGGGCACGAAAAATTTCGGTCGATCAAAAATAACATCGACACGGCTCTCGCGTACTTATGGTGATAATTTAATCTGAATTGAAAGGGGAAGAAGGCACGATCGATGTTTAATTGCACTATTTTCCCCAAAATAGCAGCAGAGCCAGAGACTCTATCTTCGATCGAGTACCAATATTTTTTAGAGATCGGTTGTTGGTACTCGATTAAATTACACGTCCCTAACCTCGTTTCATTGCTCGATCCATATCCCGTTTATCATCTCGTTTCTTAAGATCGTCCCGCTTATCGTGAAGCTTCTTCCCACGGACTAGCGCGATCGTGACCTTCACCTTACCCCGTTTGAGATACATTTTCAACGGCACCAATGTCAATCCCTGCTGTTCGACTTTACCTGTCAGCTTGCGGATTTCTTGCTTGTGCATCAGCATTCTGCGAGTGCGTGTCGGCTCGTGGTTGAAATATGCTCCTGTAGAAGTGTGAGGGGAAATGTGGGCATTCAGCAGCCAAATTTCACCCTTACGCAGCAAACCATACCCATCGCGCAGGTTAGCTTTGCCCTGGCGAATAGATTTTACTTCCGTTCCCATCAATTCAATCCCCGCTTCGTAAGTTTCGAGGATCTCATACAGAAAACGCGCTTGCCGATTGTCGGCAACAATTTTGATACTGTCAGATTTTTCTTTCTCGCTCATGCTTCTATTTTACTATTGACCAGCGCGAGTGTCCAAAATGTGATGAGATGCTTTTTAGCCCTTCCCCTTTCACCCTCCCCACACTAACAACATCGGTTAATACTTAGTCTTTTTGGTACCAAAAGAATGTAACTTTGCCTAAAGTTCTGGACTAATTGGTGAAATTTGGTATAGTTATTCCATCAAAAGCGATTTTTTACTCCAAAGTGTTGTACTCAAAGAGTAAACTTCGTCAACGACACTAATCAGTCGAAGGATGCAGACAAATTTAGATCGAAAACAAACAATTATTGGTATGATAACGCCTGTTACGAAGGGTTGTTCTATCTGGCTGGTGAAGAAGTATTATGGGTAATTCTATTGATTTTGGTGGTCGTCCGATTCATTTTATCGGGATTGGGGGGATTGGCATGTCAGGACTTGCCTATGTGCTGGCACGACGTGGATTACCTGTCTCTGGTTCCGATTTGCGATCGACTAATATTACCCAAAAGTTGGCAGCCGAAGGTGCGCACATCTTCCTGAAGCAGGATGCCAGTAATTTAGAGTATTTTCAGCATCATCTATCCGGTCATTCTACGCCTCAAGTCATCTGTTCGACAGCAATCGGTAAAACGAATGGGGAACTTGCGGCGGCTCTAGAATTAGGCTGTCCGATCTTTCATCGATCGGATGTACTGGCAGCATTAATTAGCGAATATTCGAGTATCGGGGTGGCGGGTACCCACGGTAAAACTACTACTAGCAGCGCGATTGGCTATATGTTGGTAGCGGCGGGAGTCGATCCGACGATCGTCGTAGGTGGCGAGGTGACTGCTTGGGATGGGAATGCCCGAGTTGGTAATAGTGAATATTTTGTGGCTGAGGTCGATGAATCTGATGGTTCGATCGTCAAACACTCACCTAAGATTGGCGTGATTACCAATATCGAACTGGATCATCCCGACCATTACAAAAATCTTGAAGAGGTAATTGATGTCTTTACCATATTTAAGCAGCAATGTCAAATCACGATCGGATCGGTAGATTGTACGATCGTTCGCGAGCGGATTAAACCGACGATTTCCTACAGTGTCGAGCCTGGACAAGCTGCTGACTATACAGCTAGCGATATCAATTATCATTCGGCAGGAACTTCTGCCCAAATATATGAATACGGGAAATTATTGGGCACACTAGAGTTAGGGGTGTTAGGCAAACACAACTTGAGTAATGCTCTAGCGACGATCTCGGTGGGTCGCAAGATTGGCTTGGACTTTCCATCGATCTCCGCTGGTTTAGCGACCTTCGATGGTGCCAAACGACGGTTTGAACTTCGAGGTTATCAGAATAGTATTACTTTTATCGATGACTACGCTCACCATCCCAGTGAGATCCTGGTCACACTCAGTGCCGCCCGCTTGCGAGTAGGTGCCGAGCGTCGAGTCGTAGCCATCTTTCAACCCCACCGATACAGCCGCACCTTAGAATTTCTGGCTGAGTTTGCCCAATCTTTTAAAGATGCCGACTTAGTAATCATTACAGATATTTATAGTGCGGGAGAGACAAATACCGGAGCCATTAGTGGCGAAAAAGTAGTCGCAGAAATCGGACATCATCATCCAAATGTTTGCTATCAACCGACTCTCGAAGCTGTATCCCAGTATCTGACCCAAAATCTCCAGCAGGGTGACATCTGCTTGTGCCTGGGTGCTGGTAATCTCAACCAAATTATTCCTAATCTAGTAGATTTTTATCGAACTAGTACCTCCAACAGCAAAAAAACAGAAACTGTAGTCTAATTCTCGGTGTTTAGTGTATCATCGTGCTAGATTATCCCTAATTAAGCAATTAAGCTGTGGTCAATGTCATTTATTGACTCGATGGTGCGGTAACGACAGCTCTATTGCTTAATCCTAGACTATCTACATCTAACAATTTCTGTTTGCTGGTAACGTTCTTCTGGCTTTAACAAACTTCTTTACTTTTCCACCATGACACTTTCTCAAGATCGTTCCCCCAGTGTAAATACTCGGATTCAGCAGTCGTTAGAAGTCGATGTCCATACTTATCCAGAGCTGGAAATCCCCACTGACTGCCCCATTAGGTTGGCTGTATCGCTCAAAGGTTTGACAACGTGGAAAGTAGGTGGAGCCGCCGAATGGTATCTAGAACCCCGCACTTTGGCTGAGACACAAAGTGGTCTAGCTTGGGCTAGGCAGAATGGCTTACCGATTACTTTCATCGGAGCTGGTTCTAACTTACTAATTAGCGATCGAGGTTTAGCAGGTTTAGTAATTTGTACTCGCCATTTGCGTCATGTCAATACTCAATTTGACAACGAGACTCGATCGATCTCCGCAGATGCGGGTAAAATGGTCGCTAGCCTGGCTTGGCAAGCAGCTCGAAGGGGTTGGGGTGGAATGGAGTGGGCGGCTGGCATTCCAGGCACTCTAGGCGGTGCTGTAGTGATGAATGCAGGGGCGCACGGACATAGTACTCAAGAGATTTTAGTTAGTACAGAAGTGTTAAATCTGGACGGATCGATCGAGACACTCACCAATCGAGACTTAAACTATAGCTATCGGACTTCCAAGCTCCAAGGTGACTCGCAACTAGTACTGAGTGCCAAATTCCAACTGCAAGCAGCAGGCGATCCTGAAGACATCAAAGCCCGTACGTTTCGCGACTTAGAAAAACGCCACAGCACCCAACCTTACGACAGACCTAGCTGTGGCAGCGTATTCCGCAATCCCAGCCCCCAACATGCAGCCGCCCTAATTGAGGGTTTGGGACTCAAAGGTTATCGCATTGGCGATGCCGAAGTTTCTACGCTCCATGCTAATTTTATTATCAATCGTCAAGATGCTACTGCCAGTGATATTAGGTCATTGATTTACTATGTCCAGAGCCAAGTTAAGGCCAAACACTCGATCGAACTCGAACCAGAAGTTAAAATGCTTGGTGAGTTCTAAATTAGGGAATAGGGGATAGGGAATAGAGGATAGGGGGTTCGATCTCTGTTTGGGTACCATAAATAAGTAGACTCAACGGTACTAATCAACTCCCTACCCCCCATTCGGATACCCTCACCCCCGAATTTACCCACTCCGGTAAGATGAGATATTGTTTAGACTGACTAAAAATTAAAAGATTATGACTCAGGGAAAAGGATTTGGCGGCTTCGGTCTCGGTAAAATGAAAGAACTTGCTGATGCCTTTAAAAAAGCTCAACAAGTACAAGAAGATGCGAAAAAGCTCCAAGAAGAACTGGAGCAAATGGAAATTGAAGGACAAGCAGGCGATGTCACCGTGGTTCTGAGTGGGAACCAAGAACCCCGCAGAGTCAATATCGGAGCTGATGCTGCTAGCAAGAGTCCTGAAGAACTCTCCCAACTAGTACTCGATGCGATGATGGATGCATATGAGAAATCCACCGCCACCATGCGCGAACGGATGGAACTACTCACTAGTGGACTAAATATTCCTGGATTGTAATCTTATTAGCTAGTGGCTAGTAAAAACTAATCGATAATATGGGTATTGCTGTACTAAATCGAGTCAGCGATACCCATATTTAATTTGGAGTTGCTGATTTACGGTACGATTTTTCCTTTTATAACCCAGAGATAGCACCATCAAACCCGCTTCCCGCTCCCACATCTTCATGGATTCTGTCGAACAAAAATATCTTCGGATTAGAAACGATCTGCAGCGGGGTGTTTTTGCCCTATCCTTAGTATTTCTGACTGGAACACTATGGTACAGCCTCATTGAAAAATGGCACTGGTTAGATGCAGTATATATGACGGTGATTACCCTAACGACAGTAGGGTATGGCGAAACTCAACCGTTGGGAGATCGGGGGCGGATATTTACCATCGCCTTAATTTTAGCTGGGGTGATTACGATTGGTTATATTGTCAATCGATTTACGGAAGCTCTGATTGAAGGCTATTTTATAGAAGGTAGAAGACTCAGACAACAAAAAAAACTCGTGGAATCTTTAGCAGAACATTTTATCATCTGTGGTTTTGGACGAATTGGGCGACAAATTGCTGCCGAATTTGCAGTTGAAGCGACAACCTTTGTGATTGCAGATGCTAGTCTCGAACAAGTGCGCATAGCTCAAATGGAGGGATATAATGCGATCCAAGCAGATGCAACTCTAGATGAAACGCTCCTGAAGATGGGTGTGGAAAAAGCAGCTTGTCTGGTGGCGGCTTTACCTTCTGATGCCGAGAATCTCTATATTATCCTATCTGCCAAAACCCTCAATCCCAAGATTCGGGCGATTGCGCGAGCAAGTAACGAGGAAGCCGTTCAAAAGCTCCAACGTGCTGGAGCAGATAAAGTAATATCCCCCTATATTACTGGGGCAAAACGGATGGCCGCAGCAGCTCTAAGACCCCAGGTGATGGATTTTATGGATGGGATTGTTGCTAGCGATCGATCTTTCTATCTGGAGGAGTTTCTCATCGATGCAGAAATTTGTCCAGTAGCTGGTTTATCGCTGCGAGAAGCGAGGTTACGTTCTCAATCTGGTTCGTTAGTATTGGCAGTGAGAAGGCGAGATGGTAGTCTGATTGTCGGCCCAACCGGGGAGACAATTATTATGGCTCAGGATATGTTGATTTGTATGGGAACAGCAGATCAGTTACGAGTATTAAATCGAATTTTAGATCCGCTCACTCCGAACACCAATCAGCGTTAGTCGATCTGAATCTGTTCTGGCTGAAATACACCCTTGTTATCTAATACCCAACTTTTGAGATCGCTAACTTTGCCCTGTATTACTGAAACAATCGGGTAAGAATAGATTTCCCATGCTCGATCTCGATCGCAAGTAGATGGTATTGCTGGATAATCGGGGTGAGAATGAAAGAAGCCAATGACTTCAAGCTGGAGATCTCGTCCTCGTTTCTGTGCTCTAAAAATATCTTCTGGTGCGATCGTATAACGACTGTGTTTCGTTCGATTTATCTCCTCAACAATACTTAGATCGTCAACTAGTTCGGGTTTCACCCAAGCATTAACTGTCGGGATAACTTCGACAGCAGATTTACCAAATTGGTCTATTGCGCCTAATATAATACCACAGCATTCCTCTGGATAAATATTTTCGGCATGATCGTAGATAATGTTAAGTTGCAATTCACTAATTACGATTCCCACTACTTTAATTACTGCGAGTTACTACTAAGGCGTTAACAGATTGACTTTTTGCTGATGGATTTGGTTGCTTATACATCCACAGTTTTACTGATTTTTGGTCTGGTGCAATACAGGCATAAAATCCCAATCGATCGAGGATACTAGGTGCTGCATAACTATAGCTAGTTTCACAAGCAATATTAGCTTGATCCGCAACTCCATCGCTAATTCGATCTACTAAAACCTCATTATAATATGCGACAGGCGAACCACTTGGAATTTGAGAAACATCAAGACCATTGCCATCACTATAATTCCCATTCTGCAACAGAGTCGGCCCCCATCGATAAATTACTCTCGGTCCCAGCCAGACACTACTATTAGGTGGATCTGCTAGATAGTAAACAATCGGATTAGTTAGTCCACTATTTGGGGCTGGATTTAAAACCAAGATTGGTTGGATTCGACTACTTCCCGAAGCTGGATTAAAGCTCGTAATTCCAGTATATGGTGAGGGAATATTAGTCATAACTTGTTGAGACATTTTAATCTCATCAGTCATAAAAGCTAATGCTTGCCCCAGTTCCAGTCGATCTGTCGTCTCGATTTGACTGCGTTGGTTGGCATTCATCAGCGCATATAACCCACTGCCTGTCAACCCAATTACTATCCCCGTAATTACTAAAGCAACGAGTAATTCAATTAAAGTAAATCCCCTTTCTGCACAATCTCGATCTTGAATTTTGAATCTCATTTTATTTAGTTAACTATCAACTATTCACCATTCACCATTCACTAATTTCCCACTCTTTGCCAATAGCTAATCGAACTTATTTGTGATGGCTGGTCTATTTTAGCGATGCCAAAATCCGACCAATCGCCTGATTGGATAATCGGTATGTCATTCGGGCTAGTTGCAGAATCCCAACTTTTCACCCACAGGGCACCAGTAATATTTTTGTTGGGATTAGGGGGATTGGCACTAATGCTTTGAGCATCGGCTAGTGGTGCATGAATAAAAGCGGTAATTGAAGCAGTATCTTTGACAATTAATTTGACAGTTTGGGAGCTACCATAAATACGTAAATTAGGACGAGTCAGATTGACATTTACAGTTTGACTGCCACCAAAATCTAGATTACCTTTGAGATAAAGATTGATTTTCTGATTAGCAGCTACATTAATTGTGATTCGATCGATATCCTGCAATTTAATCGAGTGTTTAGAGCTAGGGCTATCTAGATCTACTAAGTAATGATACTCTCCATTTGCATCGGGTATGTCGCCAGGATTTGCTCGAGGGAGTGTAATGGAACTGGTAATGGCTGGCAATAAAATAGCGTTATTGGGTGCAGTTTTTGGTAGAGGCAAAGGTGTAAATGGATCGGCAATAATTTGTCCGCTAGGTACGCCACTAATCAGGGCAATATTATTGAGATCGACACCTGCAATACCGTCGGGATCTGCCAGCGGCAATTGAGGACAAGCTACTGCTTGAATTTGTCCAGTAATTTTTTGATTTGCACTCAGATTAAATGTAGTTGCCCACACTGCTGGTGGGGATATTCTGGCGGATTCACTACCGATTGGTATTTCTACTCTCAGAGTACTATTCGCACTATTTTGATTAGTGTTATAAGCATCAATTGCTCCAGCAACAGTTAACTTACCGATGCCATTTTGGTATTGATAATCTACAATTTTATATCTACCTTTATTCCGATCTCCATTATCTAGATCGATCCAAGTACTATCTTCAAATAGTCCTGTTTGTGGTCGGGCTGAAGTAAGATCGATTAATCTACAATTTGCCTGTAATAATGGTAAATTGTTTAGTGTGTTCGACCACTGGTTTAGATTCTTACTTGCTAACATTTTGTGTCGATCGAGAAAAGATTGCACTCGAATAACTCCAGCTTCAGATACGCTCAGTGCTCGATTAGTTTCTCGTTGTAAGCTAGTGGTATCTCGATCGTTTTGAGAACGTCCAATGATACTAGCCGCAACAATAATCATCACCAAACCCAATCCCAAAGCCAAAGGTACTGCAAATCCAGTTTCATGACAATTTTTATTGTCTAATCGATTAGTATTTCTGATAATTGCTAAATAATATTTTAAGCATACTTTTAAATTCGATCTAACCATAATTAGCCAAACACCAAAATTTATATTGATTCACTATTCACCACTTAGCTACTAAACTTGCGACAAGTATTACTATTAAGATCGTAACTACCCAACCGAATAATTCCTAACGGTGCAGATACTGTCAAACAGCGAGTATTAGTAGGACTATCTCTAATTACTAAAACCACAGATTTGTTAGTAGTCGTATTCCCACGAATTCCATATTGAATATCTCCAGATCCACCTGTATAATCGAGATCGATCGCATCTGGTAAATTTCGATCGCCAGACAATAAACAGCCTTGTTGTCCGAGGATCTTACGATCGATCTTATCTAGAGTCAACGTACAACTTTGGTTGCGGTGGATGGCTTCTTGCTGCGCTTGTTGAAGACTAGCCACAACGAGATCTGTTGCTTGAGCTAACTTGGCACGATTTTGGGCGGCGATAAAACTAGGAATTGCCATCGCGATTAAAATACCCGCGATCGAGACCACAATTAATGATTCAATTAATGTAAAGCCGAGCTTCTTACTGACATTGGAGTGCAGCATCAGGCATTACCTCCGTGTAAAAGTGGAGAATTGGCTGCTCTAAATCACCCCCATTGCTAGGAGCGACAGTATATTGAATTCCCAAAATTTTGGCTTCAGTATTTTCGGGTGTTGGGGGAATAATTACAGTACGAGCAATTTGAAAAGTTTTGCCCGTGCGACTGATCTCGACCAGAGCAGCAAGGTTATAATTAGCACTACCAGTAATATTGCTCCCAGCTAAATTATCCCTGACTAAATCGGCAAAACCGACATCGCTACTGAGTGGGTGACATCGCGCCTGATTGATATTCAGCGGGATTTGACTGAGAGTTATTTGCGATCGAATGTGCTCTAAATCTGCCTGTACCCATTGATTAGCTTCAGCTATCTGCAGGGATTTAGATTTGAGCAACATCGCTATCACCATCCCTTGCATAGCGACGGCAACAAAGGTGGTAGTCAACAAAATTGCTACGATAACCTCAGAGAGGGTAAACCCTCCTGCTTGAGCCTGAGAGCGGTCGATGAATCGCCGTTTGAATCGATAATGAAGAAACATCTGAAATCGCTGGGGCTGGATTGTATACAACAAATTGACAGCCAGATCCCCCAGCGGGGAATCTAAGAATCTAGCATTTGTTGAGGTTGACACCTGCATCCTTTGCCATTGCTACCAAACCTTTAATTTCGAGGGTTTTGATTGCTTTCGTTGAGAGTCTCAACTTGACAAAACGGTTCCCTTCTGCCCACCACACCCGTTTCCACTGCAAGTTAACTTGCTGTAGTTTTTTGTTGCGATTGTGAGCGTGAGAAACTGCCATCCCATTGTTGGCTCTTTTACCAGTCAGTTGACATACGCGAGACATAGAAACCTCCTACTTGAATACTGTGCCTAAAATGATGGCACAGCCTCCCATTGTAGCTAATTTTTGCTCGTCTACGTAACTGAAAATTTACGGGCATTGGGCAATTGACTATGGATGTAAGTCTAATGGGGTCAATCTTAGCTTGGTATAATCAAATACCACAATCAGCAATTTGTCTTAAATCAGGCTTTAGGCGTTAGGTTTTAGGAGTTAGTCAGTTTCGATAAATTTAATTGTGCCTTGTCTGAGTAATTTCCAGCCAGAATTAGTCCATTCAATTACTGTCGATGGTTGTCCTGCTGTTGGTGTATTTAGATCGGTATCTAGAGTGAAAACTTGAGAGAAATTATGACTAATTTCTGCCATTGTTAGTAGTGGTGGTGCTCCAGACAAATTGGCACTAGTAGTTGCTAAAGCACCTGTTTGGCGGAGGATCGAGCGAGCGATATTGCAATCAGGTACACGTAAACCAATTGTGCGATCTCCGAGTGGATTCATAACTGCTGGGAGAAGATCGGATGCAGGCAAAACCATCGTTAGAGCACCAGGTAAATATCGATCGGCAACTGCTTGCCAAATCTCAAGTTCTTGTTCTGTTCCCTTGGTAAATTGCCAGATATCTGCTACTTCACCCACCATTAAAATTAGTGGTTTATCTTGACTTCTTTGTTTCGCTTGAAATATTAATTCTGCATGGATTGGAAGTGTTGCTAATGCGGGCACTGTATCGGTAGGAAAACTAATTAAATTACCAGTTCGAGCAGCAATAATCAGGCGATTTAAAGAAAATTGAGGCACGATAAGAGAATATTTTGAAAAGTGTCATCGATCGAATCTTAGCAGAACATAGCTAAAGAAGATAATGCATATGTATTGTCACCACGACAACATGTATGACTGATTAATGACACCCCTACAGATCGATTAAGACTTTTAAAGTATCAATCTTTTGCCTAATATATATTGGACAAGCACAAATAGTCTTGTCTATAGTAGTGATATAGGGCAACAACCATTCCTCAACGTCACAAGCATATGGTGAACTTATGGTCTACAACCGAACACGCACTAGGATATCTAGCCAAAGCAGATAGTATTCCCCATCGAACCGAGGGCGAAGCTGTATTGCTAGACTACATCCCCAAAACTGCTAAACGAATTCTCGATTTAGGTACGGGAGATGGGAGATTGATGGCATTACTCAAGATCGATCGATCCGCAGCTACCGGAATTGCTTTAGACTTTTCACCAGTGATGCTCGAACAGGCACAAGCGAGATTTAAGGATGATAGATCGATCGAAATTATCAGTCATAATTTAGACGATCCTTTGCCAAACATGGGTAAATTTGATGCGATCGTTTCAAGTTTTGCCATTCATCACGTCACACACGATCGTAAGCAATCTCTATATACAGAAATATTCGATCTATTAACTCCTGGTGGCGTATTTGCCAATCTCGAACACGTCGCATCACCCAATCAAAAGATTCACATTCAATTTCTAAATAAAATTGGTTATACCCCTGAAAATGAAGATCCATCAAATAAATTATTGGATGTCGAAACCCAACTAGGGTATCTTCGAGAGATTGGCTTTGACGATGTAGACTGCTACTGGAAATGGTTAGAACTAGCCCTCTTAATTGGAATTAAACCAATCTAGATTTTATTTGTAGCAAATTAAATGGATGCATTACCAAATAATTGGTCTGATGTTCAGTCAGATACTATTTATCAATCGACTGCTGGTTTGTTAGTTTCCTTTGCTGACGAGCAAATAAATCTAGGATCTAGGTACGACCAAAATGATAAGCATTTAAAAGCTATCGAAAAAGGAGAAGTTTCACCGAGAGGTAGTATTGGTCTAGTTCCTTCACAAGAATACGGTTACGATCTAAAAACCAAAGTTTTAGGTAAAGGTGGTAATCGCAGGTTCCACGCCCGATTTATTGATGGTGTTTTATACTTCCCTGGCTTAGATACAGAACATTAATAGTAACAACGATTATGAGTAAAATTGAACTAAAAACTAATCCAGTTTGGCAAGATTTAACAAATATATTGGAAACAATCGATAGTGAGGCACTAATTAAAGAACATTTGGAACTGTGTGAATACAAAGTTTGTGGCTACTGGGACGAGCGAGATATCTATCATGAAGAAATTAGTTTGCCCCGCACTTTGCAAGCAGATTTAGCTAGTGGTTACATCGGATTAGCAAATGTCGATCGCTTTTTACAGCTCAAATTTTCCCTCAAAGCAGCCGATCTTGCCGATCGATCTCAAAAAATTGGCGAGGTAGTTTTGATATATGATGAAAATTTAGATTTTGTCGATGAAAACTGGATGATAGATATCGACTTCTTAGAGGATGTTGTTGGGTTTCACTTGGCGGAACCCAACCTACCCACTTATTAATTAGACCTATATGGACGAGCGCGAATCGCTGCGGTTTAATAAAAAAAGATCCCTGAAGCACACAATTAATTAAAAAATCATGAGTAAAAATACATTATTCGATAAAGTCTGGGAATCCCATACCGTTGGCGTATTACCATCAGGACAAACCCAACTATTCATCGGCTTGCACCTGATTCATGAAGTCACCAGTCCCCAAGCATTTGCGATGATGCGCGATCGAGGATTGAAAGTACCCTATCCCGAACGTACCGTCGCCACCGTCGATCATATCGTACCAACAGAAGACCAATCGCGCCCCCTTGCCGATAGCCTCGCCGAAGAGATGATGCAACATCTCGAAAATAACACCAAAGAGCATGGAATTAGATTCTACAACGTTGGTTCTGGTAGCCAGGGTATCGTCCATGTAATTGCGCCTGAGCAGGGGCTAACCCAGCCAGGAATGACGATCGCCTGTGGAGATAGTCACACCTCTACCCACGGGGCATTTGGTGCCATAGCGTTCGGAATTGGCACCTCTCAGGTGCGGGACGTATTAGCCTCCCAAACCCTGGCTTTAGGTAAATTAAAAGTCCGCAAAATTGAAGTTAATGGCACCCTCCAACCTGGGGTATATGCCAAAGATGTCATCCTCCACATCATTCGCAAACTCGGTGTCAAAGGCGGTGTAGGCTATGCCTATGAGTTCGCCGGAACCACCTTCGAGCAGATGGATATGGAAGCCCGCATGACCGTCTGTAACATGGCGATCGAAGGTGGAGCCAGATGTGGATATATTAATCCCGATCGAGTGACGTATGATTATCTCAAAGGATTAGATTTTGCACCCTTGGGTGCAGACTGGGATAAAGCCGTCGCTTGGTGGGAAAACATTCGCAGCGATAAAGATGCTCAATACGATGATGTCGTCGTCTTCGATGCCGCCGAAATCGCGCCCACAATCACTTGGGGAATTACTCCCGCGCAAGGCATCGGCGTAGACGAACCCATCCCGACAGTAGCACAGATGCCAGAAGATGAACGTGCGATCGCCGAAGAAGCTTACCAGTATATGGATCTCGCCCCAGGCGCACCAATTATCGGTACCAAAGTCGATGTTTGCTTCGTCGGAAGCTGCACCAATGGACGAATTACCGATTTACGCGAAGCCGCCAAATTCGCCGCCGGAAAACAGGTAGCCACCGGAGTTAAAGCCTTCATCGTACCTGGCTCCGAACGGGTGAAAAAACAAGCCGAAGCCGAAGGGTTAGACGTGGTTTTTAAAAACGCAGGCTTTGAATGGCGCGAGGCTGGGTGCTCGATGTGCTTGGCGATGAATCCCGACAAACTAGTCGGACGACAAATCAGTGCATCATCTTCCAATCGTAACTTCAAAGGTCGTCAAGGTTCTTCATCGGGACGAACATTATTAATGTCGCCAGTGATGGTAATTGCGGCGGCGGTGACAGGGAAAGTTACCGATGTGCGGGAATTGATGAATTAAAATAGTGTTTATCGATAGGTAACATACATCATTAATTCGTAGGGGCGGGTTTATGCTAAAGATATTCGCTTTCAATAGCAATTCTCGAACAAACCCACCCTACCCCACTAATATCTACGGGTGTAAATATTGGGTTTTATATTTGTCAATCGAAGATCGAAAGCCATGACTAGAAAAGTCGAGGTCGTCCCACACAATCCAAATTGGCGTACCCTATTTGAGACTGAATCCAAACAAATTACAATTGCCTTAGTTGAAAACGTCATCGCAATTCATCACATTGGTAGCACCTCGATCGAGACAATTTATGCCAAACCAATTATCGATATATTGGTTGAAGTTAGCTCGATCTCCAAAGTTGATGAAAATAATTCACAGATGCAAGCACTAGGATATCAGTGTATGGGTGAGTTTGGAATTAAGGATCGGCGGTTTTTCTTGAAAGATAATC
The DNA here is from genome assembly GCF_031418915.1 of Chamaesiphon sp. VAR_48_metabat_135_sub. Taxonomy (NCBI): domain Bacteria; kingdom Bacillati; phylum Cyanobacteriota; class Cyanophyceae; order Gomontiellales; family Chamaesiphonaceae; genus Chamaesiphon; species Chamaesiphon sp. VAR_48_metabat_135_sub. The sequence continues at coordinate 26,409 of NZ_JANOJV010000063.1, forward strand.
CAGCCGGAATTAGAACCCATCATGTTCATGTATTCGAGGTTGATTCACCCCAGGTTAAAAGACATCTGGCATTTCGAGACTATTTGAATAATCATCTTGAAGATGCCGAATCATATAGCGCGTTAAAACAATCGCTAGGGTCGAAATATCCACATGACATTGAGGGCTATATGGATGGAAAACATGGATTTATTCAGGAGATCGATCGTAAAGCAGCGGAGTGGCACATAAAACTATCGAGTTAAATTAGCAACTAATTTACAAGTTTGAAATTCAATACTGGTAATCACCATGATTCAATTACAGGAAAAAATAGTAACTAATACCTGGAGAAAGGCTGATTGGGAGAGATATATCTCAATTATCGATTCTCCCGAACACGAACAACATCAAGGCTACTACTATAGCGACTACATGAGGATTGAAGATATGCCAACAGGTGCAGATCACTCTCGCTACCACATAATTTTAACGTTTGCTATCAACCTATTTTGTACGATCGGGGGAATTGCAATTAATGGATTAGATAACTGTACCTATCGCAAAACTGGGATCAGAGAATGTCAACCAGATTTATCTTATTACACTGGAGAAAAAGCTAGATTAGCACCCATCGGTAAATCGCTTGTTAATTTAGACGAGCAAGCTATTCCAAACCTAGTCATTGAGATTTCTAATACTACTCTTGAAGACGATCTTGGTGCAAAACGATTGCTATATGAAGAGATGGGTATTTCTGAATATTGGGTCGTAGATGTGCAAAAGTCGCAGATATATGCGTTTGAAATGATCGATCGAGGTAGCAAACGGATCGATACTTCTCTGGTATTACCGAACTTATCGATCGATACTATCACCACAGCATTAACTCTCAGTAAAGAACAAGACCAATCCCAAATTGGTAAATGGCTAATGAGTGAATTTCAAACTTAAACCATTCACTATTCACTATCCACTATTCACTAATTAATCATGTCACAACGTCAAAATATCTCTACCGGATCGAAATGGGAACCAATCCTCGGTTATTCCCGCGCTGTCAAAATCGGTAACACCATCCACGTCGCTGGTACCACCGCTTCAAATACCGCAGGTGAACTCGTCGGAATTGGCGATGTATACGCCCAAACCAAACAAATCATCCTCAACATCGAATCCGCCCTCCACCAAGCTGGAGCCAGCCTCACAGATGTCGTTCGTACCCGGATTTACTGTACCAATATCGACGAATGGGAACTGATCGGCAAAGCCCACGGCGAATTCTTCAGCGAAATTCGCCCTGCAATGGCATTGATAGAAGTCAGCCGTCTCATCGCCCCCGATATCTTAGTCGAAATCGAAGCCGAAGCGATCGTGCAATAGATCTAAGATCGCCCTAATCTCTTGTCCCTCCCCTTGGAAAGGGGAGGTTAGGTGGGGTAAAGATCTCAGCAGTAATGAAAGTTCCGCACGGCTGATTTCTTGAGTTGTTGCGGAGATCTACCCACCCCGTCGCTCCGCGCCACCCCTCCATGGAGGGGATTTCGCCCCTAATCCCTACTCCCTACTCCCTAACCTCTAAACCATGAATAGCCAAATCTCCACCATCTCCGGTACTGCTATCCCTCTCACTGGAAACGACATCGACTCAGATCGAATTATCCCCGCCCGCTTCCTCCGCTGCGTCACCTTCGACGGCTTAGGTGCTAATGTATTTGAAGACGATCGAATCCAACTCAAAGGTACACACCCCTTCGATTTACCCCAATTTCAAGGTGCAAATGTCCTCGTTGTCAATAGTAACTTCGGCTGCGGCTCCAGTCGCGAACATGCACCCCAAGCCCTGGCTAAATGGGGGATTCAAGTAGTCATCGGCGAAAGTTTCTCCGAAATCTTTTTCGGTAACTGTGTCGCAATGGGAATTCCTTGTCTCAACGCGGATACGGCGACTATTACCGAACTTCAAGAGATTTTACGAGAAAATCCCCAAACCCCAATTACTATCGATCTCAATGCCTTACGAGTCAGATGTGGTAAGCTTACCACCTTAGTCTCGATCGGTGAAGGCTCCCGTCAGCAATTAACTAATGGGACCTGGGATGCTTGCGGACAATTAGTCGCAAATCTCAGTCAGACGAAAGTTACCGCTGGTAAATTGCCTTATGTTGCTTGGTGATAATTTGGAGACTAGGAGACTGGGAGACTGGGGAATAATATTTGCTGTTCCCTTTCCCCTTTCCCCTAAAGCCTAAAAGAGTTACCACAACCACAGACACTAGTTGCGATGGAATTTTGAAAGCGGAAACCGCCGCCCATGAGATCTTCTGAGTAGTCCAACTTGAGATTGTATAAATGTCCGATCTGTTGAGGATCGATCGATAGTGAGACACCACTGATATCATAGACCTCATCGCTATCTTCGCTTGATTCTATGAGATCGATCGTATAGTAAAAATCTTTGCAGCCACCACTAGCAAAGCCAATGCGGAATTTGCTATCGGCTAGATCGCGTACTGCTTTCATTCTATCGATTTCTGCGATCGCTGCTTGAGTAATTTCAATCATTATTCAACTACCTCTGTAGAACCATTCCTATGTTTCTATCTTATAACGAGAGAAACACGGGAATCAGCAACGATCGAGAAATTCCTAGCCACTATTTCTGGCATAGTCATCTTCAAACCGAACGATATCATCTTCACCTAAGTACTCACCATTTTGGACTTCAATAATCACCAGGGGGATCACACCTGGATTTTCTAATCGATGCTTGGTGCAAGCAGGTACGTAAGTAGATTGATTGCTATGGAGAATTTCCTCTTTACCGTCGCATGTCACCATTGCGGTTCCACACACGACAATCCAGTGTTCGCTGCGATGGTAGTGCATCTGGAGGCTGAGGCGATGTCCGGGTTTTACTTCGATCCGTTTAATTTTATGTCCTCTACCTTCTTCTAGGATTGTAAAAGATCCCCACGGACGTAATTCTGTTGCTGCAACAGGATTTATCGGCATTTGTGGCGTAATTGTTAAATTGCTGGTTTGTGATTGAGTCATATTGAATATTCGAGATTTGGAAAACCCAGTTCGCAGAGCACAGTGTTTGAAGATCGATCGCGAATAGAGATACGACGAACCTAGTACATGTGCCACAGATCACTCTACCAAAATTAGTAGATTTTCCGAATCGACAAATATACTGAATATCGATCGCTTAAATTGACAGATCCGATCGAATCCGCATAAATGAAGCTTTTCACGGGTATAGATTGCGGTTTCGCCAACAGTAATCGCCCAAGCTAGTATTTGGTATGCTCGCTGCTACTTCCTAACACGCCCTAAGACACGACTCAGATTATCACTGCGCAAAGTACACTACAATCTAATGTTATTTTAGGCAATGGGCTTTTATCGCAATTGACTGTCGATCGCTAATAAAGATACAACCAAACTGGAATCATCGCCAGAAAGATTGCCGTACTGACAATAATACTACTTGCCACGAGATTGCCATTAAGATTGTACTCTTCAGCGAGAATCAACCCCGCAAAAGCACAAGGCATCCCCGACATCAGCACCAAACCCAAGCGTGGATCGCCACTCATCCCCATCATTGTAATCGAAATCCCGACAATCGTTGGCATGACGATTGTTTTGAGAATAGCTGGTAACAGTGCGAGCTTGAGACTTTGCCAGCCCTGAATCTGACTTAATCGAATTCCCATCAAAATAAATGCCCCTGGAATCACCACCCAAATCGAGGCATGAAGGCTCGATTCGACTAATTTTGGGAGTGGAATTGTTCGCGTCAGAGAACCTAGTGCAAATCCCCAGAGAGAGGGCACAGAGAGCAGATCTTTAAACTGCATCCACCATTGATTAGATCCCGTGCCTTGACGACCATAATAGCTGGAGACTAACACGCCCAAACCATAAGTACCAAAGACATTTTGAGTGACACTATAGAGTACGGCCCAGCTTAAATCTAGCTCTGATACAAAAAATGGGACGATTGCCAGCCCCACGAATCCAGTATTACCTAGCATCGAGCACAGCAGTAAACTCCCTTGGAGTCCAGGTGTTCGGGCTGGCAGATCTGGCTGTAATCTTTGCCAGATCGCAAGACTAATCCAACCTAATCCCAATCCCAGTAGTAGAGACGCGATCGTAATTGTCGGGGCTAATTGGGCGCGTTCGTCAAAGGTTGTCTGACGAGCGAGGGAAAAAATCTCGATCGGTACTCCAATCCAATATAAGCCACGTCCAAGCCAATGCGGAAAAGCAGAGGGAAGAAACCTCACCGACAGAATACCTAACCCCGTCCAACAAATTAGCGGAGTATAAGCTTGAACCAGACGATCGAGCATGAATTGTCAAATTACCAGAGTGTAAGCGCGGATGAACCGATCGTGAATTAAGGAAGACGCAAGGGAAAACCTAAATCCTAAAGTCGATCGACTACACCCATATCTTTAATGTACCAGCCATCTTTTTGGCGGACGAGATTGTATTGAACCAATAGTTGTTTGGAATAGGATCTGTCAGTCCTCAATCGATCTCCTTCATAGTATTGGGCATCTTCGGTGACTCGCGCTTGAATGGTAGCCACATTTGACTGAGGACTCGATTGGGAGATTGAAGCTACCCCAATATTGCGATGTTTGTACTGCCAATGTACGCCACTGACTTTGCTGGTTTGGACGCGCTCGATTGCACTAGACAATGCAGGTTCTGCCAGAATATCTTTTAATTGGGAGATTTGATGCTCGTTACTCAAGGATTTTGTCTTCGCGCTCAACCATTTTGTGACGATCTGCTCGGCAACATCAGTAGTCAATACTCCGACTAGCGGTGGTGGGGAGGCAGGTTTTGATGACGGTTTAACCAGAGTAGAATTATTAGATACAGGAGGACTGGGTACAGAGGAGATCGTTGCGGTTGTCGCTCCAGGTCTAAATAAACCTCGGATCGCGGTATCTACCAGCCAGCCAGCTCCCCACAAGAAGGTAGCACCACCAGTGGCAACTAACAAAATCCGGGGAAGATTTGGTTTGCGACGAGCGCGGCGCGGTCGAATGATCGTACTAGATCCACTGCTGCTTCTTGCCAATTGTCCCGCTTTGCTAGCAGGTACTAGTTGACTGCTGGTTGTCGGCGTGATGGCTGTATGGGGACGCTCGTTGAGATAGATTTGCTCGAATTCTCCGTCGATCGTTCTCGCAGTGGGCATCGAACGACGACGTTGGCGTTCTTGCTCAAACTGAATCACATTACTAGTCGTCTCTGTTTCTCCAGTCGGGACTGGTTCGGGCGGCGGTGGTGGGGCGATCGGCTCCACCCTGATGGCTGGGGTCACATTGCCAATTCCCAATCGATCCGATCCTGGTTGCCAGACTGCATTTAAACTACTCGGACGGCGACCGATCGAGCTAGATGATAGGATCGGGGGTGTTGATGTCTGACGAGCTAAGTTCTGCTGTTGCAAGTTGCCAGAGATCGATAGATCCCCTGACGGCGGCACATCGATCAGTTGAGGTGAAGATGTCGCCCAGCCTGTAATACTGGGATCGGTAGCAGGCATTCGGTCGGCAAAATCTTGGACATCACGATCGTTAAAATAAGCCTCTAGTGCCGGATCGCTAGTTACTAAATCGCGAAAACAGGGAAAGGCTTCATCTTTTAACCACGATTCGATATACCAACACAAGCCTCTGAGCAGAGTTGGCAATCCTTGCGATTGCTGGCGAATTACCACTAAAGCAGCCGACTCTGCTGCTGTTAAGAGCATTTGATTGGCTTCTTCTGTTTGACCTAATAGTAGGGCGCAAATTGACTGTTCGATCGTCATGTCAATTCTTTGACTGAGGCGATACTGTAAGATTTGCTGGGCAGTGTAAATCAACTGGGGATTACGATAGGCAAATCCTTGAGCGATCAGTGCATAAACGTGAAGATAGGTGCAGGCTAATTGCATCACGTTCAAAGCTTTGGAACCCAGTTGATGAGACTCTCGGGCTAATTGACTGAATAAATTCCGCTGTTCCGCTGCCGTGAGATGCGGTAGGGTTTCATGGATAAAGGGAATCGTGCTTTCGCTATTGAGTCCAAATCGCTCTTGGCACTGCAATTCGTTCGTGCAGGCACTTTCTAGTAGTTCTTCCAGGAATTGAATCCCCTGTCGCCGCTGTTCGTGTCGATCGAGTGGCAGTGATACTAATGATGAGATCCGATGTGGCTGCAAGCGATCGAGCCGCCGATCGATTTGCCCTTGAATTTGAGGGAATAAATCTTCCTGGACGAGAATCTTTTTGGCGGTTTCATAGTGAATTACCGCCTCTTCATAGCAACTATCCCGCGATTCTCGCTCGCCTAGTTCCCAAAATGAAGATACCATTGCCAGTACGATATCCGGCTTGAGCGGGATGATATGTGTGCCACTAGCTGTCTGCTTCAATTTGGCAAGTGGCAGGGGATCGACTTTACTTGCCAATTGTGGATGCAAGTTACCACTAGGTGTCAAGGGGGAGAGTGGGTGAGGATGCAAGCTACCACTATTACTACTCCGCCCATTATTGCCTAGATACGGCATACAAATACTATTAATTTCCTCGTACTCACCCTGCTCGAATAAGATCAAGAGTCCGCCCAGAAAATGCTCTGGAGCAATATCTAGTTCTGGACGATGGTGGAACGGGGTAGGTACAGAATTGGTGTTAGCTGCTGAATTTTCGACATCCCCAAATACTGAGGAAGCTTGCGTAGCTGAGTATTTCGCGCGTTGCTGTGGATCGCTTAACACCTGATAAGCGACTGTAATCAATCGTTTGCGAGACTCGATCGCCGCATCGGAATATTCTTGTCGAGGTAATTGGAGCAAGCGGTCTTGATATGCTTGCTCTAGTTCCGATAGATTTCTCTCCGGTATGCCTAAAATCTGATAATAATCAAGCGGTATTCGCACAGTTCACCTAATACATCAGGAACAACACAGTTAACAGTTACTCAGTTATCAACTTTGGCTGCAGTTAAGAATAGCAAAATTTTAGCACGGAGCTTGATTTTTTGCTGCAACCGACTTTGAGTAACCTCGACAGGCTTACGCCAACACACATTCAAGCTGAAGAACATATTACTCTACATTTGACTTAATGTTACCAAATTGGGTTGTGAAGGGAGCGGGGAGCGGGGAGTGTGGGGAGATAAATTGATTACAAGCACAGAAAACCGAACCCCGAACCCCGAACCCCGAACCCCGAATCCCGAATCCCGAACCCCGAACCCCTAAATTAGGACTAGCCACCACTACCTAAATAGGGGACAATATCGATCGAATACAAGTGGATAAAACAAACTAATGGTTCAAGAGAGAACTTTACCCGTATTTGAGCCAAAGTCGGGAGAAATCACCAAAGCAGAAGGCTTAATATTATACCGTGACATGATTCTCGGTCGTTTCTTCGAGGATAAATGTGCGGAGATGTACTATCGGGGCAAAATGTTTGGTTTTGTCCATCTGTATAACGGTCAAGAAGCAGTGTCCTCAGGCGTAATCAAAGCGATGCGTCCAGGCGAGGACTATGTTTCTAGTACTTATCGAGACCACGTTCACGCGCTCAGTGCTGGCGTACCCGCCCGTGAAGTGATGGCGGAATTATTTGGCAAGGAAACAGGCTGTAGCAAGGGGCGCGGTGGCTCGATGCATATGTTTTCTAAAGAACATGGATTATTGGGCGGTTATGCGTTTGTCGCGGAAGGGATTCCCGTGGCGACAGGTGCCGCTTTTGCCAGTAAATATCGGCGGGATGCGCTTGGGGATGCTAGTTCCGATCTGGTGTCTGCTTGTTTCTTTGGGGATGGGGCGGCGAATAACGGGCAATTCTTTGAATGTCTGAATATGGCAGCTTTATGGAAATTGCCGATGATTTATGTCGTCGAAAATAATAAATGGGCGATCGGCATGTCCCACGAACGCGCTACATCGATTCCCGAAATCTATACCAAAGGTGCTGCCTTTGGGATGCCTGGAATCCAAGTCGATGGGATGGATGTTTTAGCCGTCTATCGGGTCGCCAAAGAGGCGGTTGCTCGTGCTCGTGCTGGAGAAGGGCCAACCCTAATTGAAGCCCTTACGTACCGTTTTCGCGGGCACTCCTTGGCAGATCCTGACGAACTCAGACCTAAGGAAGAAAAAGATTTCTGGAACGCTCGCGATCCGATTAAAAAATTGGCAAGCTATCTGGTGAGTGAAGGTTTAATGACTCAGGATGAACTTACCGCACTCGATCGAGAAATTCAGGATCTAATCGATGATTCAGTAGAGTTTGCTGAAAATAGTCCCGAACCAGATCCCGCCGAATTACGTCGCTATATCTTTGCTGGAGATTAAATTAGGTGTTAGGTGTTAGGTGTTAGGCTTTAGGCTCTAGATGTGAGGGCATTTGCGGAAAAGGGGCTTACAGCCCCAATCGAATCGTATTTTTGCAACAAACGATAGCTCCCCCTCTCAGGGAGCATCCCACTTTTTAAAGTTCTTAAAGAGGAAATAAACACGATCGCTGAATAGTCTGATGACTGGTTCTTGATACTTTATTTTACGAACAATCAATCAAAGTGGGATGCTCCTCCCCTCTCCCTTCTTCTTCCTTCCCTCTTCCTTTCATACGCCGATTTGGTCTATGTTCAAAAAACTCTCACCCTTGTTGTTACTACTACTATGCAGTAGTTGCACTAATTCACGGGTCGTGGGTGCAGGCTCTAAAAACGAGAATCGATCGATCCAGAATCAGCCACCAGTATTGCTATCGACGATCGTCAATGTGAAGCGATCGGAGACCGTTGAAATTATTAATGATTGGAATGGATATTCTGATATCACCCCAATCTTGCGTCATTCTAAGTTACGACTAAAACGTCAAGAATTAGTGGGTAATGCGTATGTTGCTGTTGGCGGTTATGGTGCCGCAGGTATTCATCAACAGCAGACGACTAAAGTAAAAATTCCGGCAGCAGTAACAACTAAATTCTTAGATACCTTATCAAAAACTCCGCTCCAAGTCGGAAGTTATCAACCCGCATTCGATCGAATCGATGACTATCCATCTATTAAAATTACGGTCAAAATCGCTGGACGACAAGTAATTTTTAGTTCTGAATCCCAAGGCATCGATTATATGCCCTGGAAAGTCACAATTACTCAAAAAAACACGACCAAAACTTATCTTAGCAATTCGCCGTTCCCCGCTCGGTCCCTGCATTTACTCGATCCCTATCTCGATCGTTCGGGAATCGAACGAATTATTCAGCGGCGGCGACAACAAAAGAAATTTATGGGAAAAGGTGGTAAAAAACAGGCAATTACTCCAGTACTTTGACGAGTTATTTGGATTGCGATTACTCTCTGTAATTATTACTTAATTGACTAATTGTCAACCATTTTATAGACAGATAAATTAAACATATTTTTGACAAAATAGCCTCACTAGTTAAATACTAGTAAGGCGATCATTAATCTAAAAATTGCCTGTGAAACTCAGATTACACTTTATCAGAATCACCTAATTTCTTTTTCATGCGGAAGGCTGCTGTTGTACCAAGCAAAGTACCAACAATGGTAAATGGTTCGGGAACATCTGTTGCCGCTGCCGCTGCCAAGGGAAGTGACGATTGAGTTGACGAGAGCGAAAAACTCAGGTCATTAAACTGCATATCAACGTCATCTTCAAAGCTGACTAAAGTTGTATCAGGTCCATAGTTTTGGACTCTGGCATGGGAACCGCCTGTGAAAAAGTCTCTACCAGTCTCGGTGACATGCAATCTAAAGTTTAATTGTGTTCCATTCATAAAACTTCCCAAGTCAACAGTACTGTTAACTGCCGAAAGTTTATTGTCGAAGAGTAAAACATCGTTCGCTCGGTTATTATCAACCATCAAATACAGCAGATCTTTGTAAGATGCGGTACTTCCTAAGTACGTAGCTATGACAGGACTAGTGCCAGTAGTAATGTTTTGTGGTGCCTGAATGATACCGCCGCCAGTAGCAACGTTACCACCAATACTGACACCACTACTGGCAAAAATATTTTGTCCTTCAGTGCCTGAAGCCGCAATAGCCAGATTGACAGGAGCGGCAACCATCGCTTGTGCTGACATCGGTGCAAAGAGAATGGCAGTAGCGACTGCACTTAACGATAAGAGAGAAAATTTGTTCATTGTTCTTTTTTATACGGGGCTGTCAGCAGATTCGCTGGATGTTTCAAATATAACTTACTGATTTTCCAACGTCAACAGAAAGGTAAATGTCGCCAGACAAAGCTTCCCGCAAGAATCTTAGCGTTTTAGTCTGTGATTCGATTGCAAAAAAATATCAACTAATTCACTTAGTATACTTAGATTAGGTTTTGTCTTGAAGTCGTTGAGTAATATCGTCAGTGCTAGGTGTGGCTGGGTTGATTTGGTTATATTGAGCAGACTCTTCTAACAGATCTTGACGGGTAAAAACCCCCTCTGGATCTTCATAAATTGGCCGATCGACCCCTGAATCAGTAGGTGCTAAATGATACCAGTTATACCAATTACGCACAGCCAACCAAGTTACTGATAGTAAAGCGGCAATACTAAGCATCACGCCACGAGCACCGATGGAAAAGCCATAGACAGGGAGGATGACACCTAAGATCGTGCAAATAATTGCCGCTAGAGAAATACGCCAATTATTGCGTCCTAAGCCCCAGACTAAAAGGAGTAAACAGATCGAGATACCACTCCAGACATTCAGCGGATCGGCGATCCGACTGACATAGGTGAGCGCGAACATGCCCGCAAAAAATGCACATCCAGCGATCGCGATATCCTCTAGTCGCATTGGCATCGAGAGACACAACAGCAAAATCCACCAGAGGAAAATACCAGGGGCGAGAAGTAATAACAGGGGCAATGTCCCAGTTTGGGCAGCAATAGGGGCAGAAACGGCTACACCAAAAGGTTTTTGAACTGAGGCATTTTGGTTAAATGCCCAAGTAAAGATTTGACGATCGCCAGTACTAGTTACTTTCGTCGGTGCGATCCCACTGACAAAATTGAGTCTGGGCACTTTAGAATCGATCGACATCCAAAAGTTTGCCAAGGAGCCATCTTTAGCACTATAAACCCACTGGGGAGAGCCTTGGGCGCGATAACTGACGCGGAGTTTACTGACGCTACCAGGAGCAATTTGGAGGGGAAAACGATATTCGCCTGGATTAGTTGTTGCTAATCTTTTTCCATTCTGTTCGACTCCAAAGTTTTGCAGGAGCGAATAACCTGTAGGCGGATCGATCTGAAATACAAATCGATCTGTCGTCCCGATTGGATTGGTAATTTGGTAATCTCCTTTAAAGTCAATCAGATAATTCTGGCTATCGCCAGATTTATTAGAAGTTGGCGCGATTGAGAGTTGGAGATTCGATCCGCTGACGGATGACTGGCGAGTGACATCTTTTTTGTCTTGAACTTTTACCAGTTTGCCCTCGAGTTCGGTGGTATAGACATAGGGTTCTTGACTGGTATAGCTTACTTGGGGTGAAGATTGCCGCACTAATTCACCAGCGATTGTCGGGGTTGTTTGGGCGGTTTTTGCCTGCTCCCAACTGCTCTGACGACTAGCTAATGTCGAACAAAATCCAAATCCAGCTAGCAAGATAATTGAGATTAGTAATGTTTGCTGCAATACTTTCATCAATTGAGTCGAGCGCATCATCCAATCGCCAATGACAACATTGCGCTGTTGGGGATAATTTCGGAGCGAAAAGTTAAATAAAGCCATTCCTACCGACAATCCAATGGCTAGAATCGCAAAAATGGCGATCGAGATCGGCAAGTGACTGGCAATCTGGTTGAGAGATTGGGGCTGAGTGAAATCTGGTAATCCTGACTGGGCAAGCTGCCCAGATGGTAGTAGTAATTCTGGAATAATGGCAACCAACATAATTAAAGGGGCTAGAGGGTAGAGGTTAGAAAGACGTAGAACCCAATTACTCTGAATAAATGGTTAGATTGAGTTTGGCTATTTTAAAATTTTCTTTAGATATCTAGTCTAAAAGCCTCCCTACTTCAAGAGCAAATCAAACAAGATAGTCCATAATCTTGTGACAGCGAGATCTAGAGAAAACATGCTCCAGCACAGTTCGCTGCTTCAATACTCTGTCCGTTTGTTAAAGCAGCCGCTACACGAACAGGGAGATGTAATTATCAACTATTTAAATTAACTATGTTGGTTCGATGATAATCGTGCGATAACTACCAAAGTTTTTTACGGTTTCGGCATAAGCATCCAAATCGGCTAGGGCAGATTTTAATTGGCGGCAATTATTAATATCGGTTTCGATGTCGATAAAAAATAGATATTCTCCCAGCGAACGTTTACTAGGACGAGACTCGATGCGGCTTAAGTTCAAACCTCGATTGGCAAAGAAGCCCAAAGCTGCCATGAGTCCACCTGGCGTATTCGATCGCAAACTAAAGGCAACAGATGTACAATTTCCCGTCAGTGTCGGTTGCAAACTAATCGCCCAAAATTTGGTCTGATTATCGGGGCGATCGTTAATTGGCTGCGCCAAGACGGGTAAATTGTATAAGTTTGCCGCTCGCACTGAAGAAATTGCGGCTGCGTGAGGTAGAGTTGCGAGGGTGCTGAGGGCTGCAGTAGTTGAATTTTCAGAAATTCGTGCAGCTTGAGGTAGATGCTGTTGTAGCCATTCCTGACACTGACTTAGAGCTTGAGGATGGGAATACACCATCTCAATTTTACTTAAGTCCGTGGCGACAGAAATTAAGGCATGATGGATCGGTAAGACGATCGCTTGTTGAATTTGGATCGTCGCTGCTAGTTGCCAAATCGTATCGGAGGTCATCGTGACACTACCTTCGATCGAGTTTTCGACTGGAACGATCGCCAGCCCCACTTCACCACTGGCTAAGGCTTTGAGAGTTTGCGCGATACTGGGATAAGGCTGCAGGCAAAAATCAGCACCCGAAAGTTCTGTCTCGGTATAAGTCAGAGCTGCGGCTTCGGTGTAAGTACCCGTAGGTCCCAAATGAGCGATCTTCAAAGTCATAGACAATTCACAGTTCACAATTTACAGCACAATTACTGTATTAGTTTGGTAAAAACACCGATTTTGTCTAGTTTACCTAGAAATCTAGATCGCGAATGCGATAAAATTCTAGATAGCTGTATTTTATCGCAACTATCGGTCAGCTAATTAAAACTTATTTTTTCGCTAATTTTCCGATCTTTAATTTGATGCCAATTCGATCGGTATTCACAATTAATAGTTCTGCACGTTGGTACTAGTCTCTAACTCCTGCCTCTACATATGCAAATCGTTAAATTTACGGCGGATCGATCGGTTGATATGGCTGTACCAAAACACTCTATCCCCATTCAACACTATCTACGTCAGCCCCATCGTCTAGTTCGATCTCTAGTCGATTCAAATCGCATCAAACAGGTTAGTGATGATGAGTTTTGCCTGACGATGCGAACCCTAAGTTTTTTTGGATTCGATCTTCAGCCGACAGTATTTTTGCGAGTTTGGACAGAAGCAGATGGTACGGTGCGGATTGCTTCTACCAATTGCGAAATTCGGGGCATTGATTATATCAACCAACGTTTTAGTCTCGAACTCGTTGGTAAGTTGTCACCCTACGAGCAACAGGGACAAACCTATCTGTCAGGACGTGCGGATCTCCAAGTCCAAGTCGCCCTCCCACCACCATTGAGCTTTACGCCCAAAGCAATTGTAGAATCTGCTGGAAATAGTCTACTCAAAAGCATTTTGAGTGCCTTCAAACAAAGATTGATGCACCAATTACTAGCTGATTATGTGGCTTGGGCAAATACGGGGACTGACAGTGACTACTCTCGATCGATCTTGAATGGGAAGCCAATGGGGGAGATTTAAAATAAGTAATAAGTAACCCAAGTTGCTAGTTATGGGTTTTTAGTGAAATGGGTGTTAGATTTTAGCTATTAGGTTTTAGGTTTTATCCCATCGCTAATACGCAAGACCCAATACCTAATCCCAAAATATTTAACCTTGGTTATAACTAGCGACTTGCGTTAAGTAATAAGTAGGGTGTGTTCGCGATAGCTTAACGCACTGTTTTTTCGGGCGGTGCGATAGTTCACATTATTAATTCCGAAATAATTGGTGCGTGGTCGGAGTTTCCATTATCTCCAGTATAAGTATTCACAACTTTAAAATCTTTACTGACAAAAATATGGTCGATCGGAATGTTCAGAAAGGGAAGTAAGAATTGTGGTAATTTGACACAAGTAGAAGAACGAATCCAACTGGGTAAGATACCAAAGCCATGTCGCGTATTGTGTAAGGTAGTTTTACTGATGAATTTTCGATAGTAAGGCGACCAAGGAGTAAGATTAAAATCTCCCATGAGAATTGTCGGCTGAGAATCGCGCTCTAAATAATTTGCCAATGCGTCAAGCTGGAGATTTCGGCGGTTAAATGTTGGTGATTTAACTGGTACAAAGGGATGAGTACCAACAATTTGAATTCGTTTATCTCGATATTTAAGATGAGTAACTAGATTGGTTTCGTTACTTCCTAGGAATTTTTCACTGCTACTATCATCAAGGGGGGATTTGCTAAATATCGCCAGCCCGCCCCCAGTAGATCGAAAGCTGTAAGGGAGTCGATCGCTTGTCATTGCTCCAATCATTTTCATCATTGCTGCATCGATTTCAACAATTAAAGCTAGATCTGGATCGATAAATTTAATACTGCGAACGATGCGATCTATATCGTTATTTTCAACATTAATATTAAAGCTCATTACTTTTAATATATTTGTCTTGTCTGTACTCGATCGATCGGTTGGCAAGTACCAAGTCACTAGATCTAAACCATTAACTGTCAAACTAAATAATAGAATAAATAAAGCGATATGAGATTTAACTTCCTGGCGTTGCCACAAGATTGTAAATAGTAATATTAAAGCGATCGTCAGCCAGAAATAATGAACCTGAAAGTGAGTGAGCAACTCTAAGGGGAAAATCCAGAATAAAAATCGGCCTAGCGTGAGAATCGAGATCGCGATCGATAAAAATATTAACAGTTTATCCAATATCATCGATCGCTTATTATTCATTATGCTAAATATTAGTCCGCGTAGCGAAAAGTGCGGTCTTGGGGTTTTCCCTGTCTTGTCTCACTTATTTTGACGGGGAACCCGTCCAAAAGTGAGCCGCTGTCTTGTCGTTTTCTTATTCGGGGGGAACCCCCGAATAAAAACGCCGCAAGTAGAGCACCTTTTCAAGAGAGGCGGACTTTGCAACTGTAGCTACGATTTCAATCGTTAGCACTCCAGTAACTTGCGCTGTAACTGTTGACGACAAGGACTAAATGACTGCCGATGTTCGGGTGTAATGCCATATTTATCGATCGCAATTAGATGTTGAGCTGTACCATACCCCTTATTCTGGTCGAGTTGATACATCGGATAAATCAAACCTAACTCTGTCATCAATCGATCGCGCCAAACTTTTGCTAAGATACTCGCAGCCGCGATCGAGATCGATCGATCTTCTCCTTTGACTAGTGTTTGCTGGGGAAGATCTAAATTGGAAATCGATTTGCTTCCATCTACTAAACACAATTCTGGTGTCACTTCCAAGCCAGTTATCGCCCGATGCATGGCAACTAAACTTGCTTGAAGAATATTTAATTCACAGTAAATCATTGCTTAATTCAGCAACACCTCATTTAATAGTAAGGGTTTTACAGCAAGGTTAAAATCCCCACCATCAAACCCTAACTATCAACGATCAATGATCGACTATTGCTGAAGATCGACGTTTACTCCGTCGCTGCACTGAAAGCTCTTCAGATACATCACCAATGGTTGTTAATACATCCATCAGCTCGATATTTGCAGATTCTACGGAAGTTTCAATCGCTTCGTCCAGTGGTGCGGACGATCGATCTGCTTCTACCGCTTCAGGATCTGCTTCAACCGATGTGGGGAATAATACTTCAGCATCGATCTGAATTGCCAAATCAGGCGGCGCAATTGTGGCGATTGGCAGCTCGATGGGCAAAGCAGCGAGATCCTGTTCCGGCTCAAACGCGATGGGGAATCGATCCGCTGGTTCGACTGGTTCGAGCGGTAAAGTACCTAACGGGACGACATTAACAATCGCTGTTTTGGGGTTATTTAACTCCCGCCCTAACTTTACCAACGGCGAAATTCCCATCCAGGCATAGGTTTCCTTTTCCAGATCGGACATTTCTACCTGAACCACTTCTGGTGGTTCGATCGTCGGGCGAGTGGGTTTGACTCGTTGCGGTTTACCTGGACGTTCTCGTTCCAAGTCCGAGAATGCGGTGGCGGAACTGTCAGCTAACGCTGTTAATTCTGTCGGGAGCGTCTCGGAAACGAATGCTTCGATCTCTGGTGGCGCGAAATTACGACTGACTAGGGTCGCACGTCCGGTATTGTCTGTGGGCGGAACCCCACGATTGACGGCACCACGGCTGGGTACACCACCATTGGAGATCGGAGTGCGCGGGGTATCGTTAGTAGGTGTCGGACGCGGAACGCTACGAACGACTTCATCTTGGTCGATTCGGCCCACTCTGCGACGGCGTTTTTTGCCAGCACCGTTTTGCTGTTGATAACTAGGATGATTGACTAGATTAAAATCATCCTCACTTTCTGTTCCTTCTGGATCGACAGTATTCCATTCTGGTACCGATTGACGCGGATCTGGTAAGGTGCGATCGTTCCGGCGCGGTCCTCTAGACAATCCTCTTCCTGAGAGTGATGAATTGTCTGTATTGCCGCGACTGCGATGTTCTCGTTGAGGTGCGGTGGTGACGAGAGAAATCGGTACTGCTTCGCCATCTGCACCATACACAGCTTCGCCTGGAACGTGGGCTAAATGCCCTAAACCACCGCAAGTGCTACAGGTTTCTCCAAATAGCTCGTAAATATTTTGACCTTGGCGTTTGCGGGTGAGTTCGACTAGTCCTAATTCGGATAGTTGGGCGATTTGAGGTCGGGCTTTATCGACTCTTAGTTGCTTGTTAAAGTGCTCTAGGACTTGGAGTTGATCTTTGCGGTAATCCATATCGATGAAGTCGATAATGATCACCCCAGCGATATTCCGCAGCCTCATCTGGCGGGCAATTTCAGTGGCGGCTTCACAGTTCGTCCATAATACTGTTTCGCGAGAGGTGGTCGATCGAGTAAAGGAACCAGAGTTGACATCAACTACCGTTAATGCTTCAGTTGGCTCGATGATAATATAACCGCCCGAAGGTAAGTCTACTCTGGGTTTTAATGCCTCTCTAATTGCCGCATTGACACGGAAATATTCGAGAATCGGTTGGCGTTCGCGATGCTGGTCTACAACGACACCGGAAGGTAACTGACCGTCATTCCACCCCAACAGAGTCTGTTTGACCCGTTTGAGACCCTGCTGGGAGTCTACGACGATCCGATTGACATCATCGGCGTACATGTCTCTGAGGACTCTTTGGATAAAGTCATCATCGCGATTGAGTAATGCTGGGGCACGAGTGGAGTTAGCATCTTGCTGGACGATTTCCCACTGTTTTTGGAGTTGTTCTAGATCTTCTAAAATTGCCTCTTCTGTGGTGTCTTCAGCTTCGGTCCGAACTAAGAGTCCCATCCCTGCTGGTTTGGCAAGGACGGCTAATGCTCTCAACCGATTGCGTTCGCCTTCGGAACGAATTCGGCGGGAGAGATTTACCCCTTTACCAAACGGAATCAACACGACATAACGACCTGGCAGGCTGACGTTGCCAGTCAGCCTGGGGCCTTTATTTCCCGTTGGTTCTTTCATGATCTGCACCAACACTTTTTGTTGTGGTGCGAGCAATTCAGTAATCGAGCCGGAACTGCGTCGGAGTCTGAGCGGGCCTAAATCGGTAACGTGGATAAATCCATTGCGAGACGGATCGCCGATGTTGATAAATGCAGCATCGATCCCTGGCAACACATTTTCGACGATGCCAAGATAGATATCACTGACCTGATGTTGTCCGGTCGCTACTACCAATTCTTGAATTTGGTCTTCCCCAAATACGGCACCAATGCGGTGTTGCTCCGCAATAATTATTTGCTTTGGCATTCAATTTCCTCGAAAATTAGCAGC
>NZ_JANOJV010000064.1:0-2611 GCF_031418915.1 Chamaesiphon sp. VAR_48_metabat_135_sub
TAAAACTATCAAACAGCGATGCGATCGAAAATGTTCGAGTAGTAGAGACAATCTAGCTTCTAAGTCTAATGGTGGTTCTGGTAAAGCCTCGATATTGAGTGAAGCGATAAGATTGCGATCGATAAATTCCACCACAGAACGTTGACAGCCTAAACTCTGCCAAACAATCTCATCAAACTCACCTTTAATATCTTCTACTAATTGTCTAGCTAGAGCGGTTTTACCAATGCCAGCAGCACCGAAGATGACGACGGAGCGACATTGATCTGTGAGTATCCATTGCTTGAGTGAGTCTAGCTCTTGAGATCGATCGTAGATAGGTACGAGATCGGGAATGGTTTTTAAATACTGTGGGGTGTTCGATCGATCTATTGGCTTGGAATGGCGATCTTCAAGTTGGTTGCTTATTGTGATGTCTGAGCAGACATTTACTGAGCCGATTTGGATAAGTGACGAACTATTTCTGTACTGATGGCGTTCGACTATAGATTTAAAATTTGCTTTTTTGACTTTTTCACCCAAAGCATCAGATAGAGCTTTCCATAAATCAGCAGCAACATCAGTTGCATGGCTCTCGCTACAGGAATACTCATTAGCTATTTGATTATATTTTTTACCTTGATAGACACCCTCAACAATCGATCGTTCCAGATCGTCTAAATGTCGGTTATTGGAGTCGAACATCAATTTATCGGCTAGCTCCAGGGCTTTCGCAACGTTCATAACTCGATCGAGTGGTGGGTGCGATCGCATTGTACTACTATTTTTTCCTGCTTCCCACTATTTTAGAGCAGTTTTTAATGTTTTAGCAGATAACTGATATCTAAACTCCAAGTATTATTTTCTGTAACTACCTATTTTTCCCTAGTGGAAATCAACAACAGAAAGGGAAACATAGTATGAGCTAAGGAAATACAAACATATTTCTAATGCTTTAACCGCGATTACTCTTTGGAGATTAATGACATGACTTCAGCGACTATTTGTCTGGACAAAAAAACTTATCCTATGATGATGCACCTTAGTATTATCCCGCAGCACGAAATATCCAGCGAACAACCAACATACGATCCTGCTACTCAAAGTTCTAATTTTAGTAGTGCTATGGCTGGTTCTTGGTGTACCCGTAGTGCTTCAACTGGCTTTTGGCTTACTCCAGGTAGCAGAGACGATGACAGTCAAGAAGATGATTAAATACATCTTCTTATCTTGCTAATACACATGTTTACAAAGTAGTGACAAAAATTATTTATCACTACTTTGTAAAGAATATATTATTAAATATTTTTATTTATGCCACAATTATTAATCATAACCTCTGAAAACGACATTCATGCTGATGTCATAGTTAAAGAACTTTATCAAAGCAATATCGAACCTATTCGCCTGAATAGTGAAAGCTTTATTCCTCAATCAGAATATCATATTGCTTGGGGCGCAGACGGTAATATTACTGAGCGCAGATTACATTTCAATGATTCTTTAAGAGAAGCTACCGATGTCAAAGTGATTTGGTGGCGAAAGCCTAATGATTATTTACCCCATTCTGCCATAACAGATCCTTGGGCAGTTAAATATGCTCAGGACGAAACAAAAGCTTTAATGTATTCTTTGCATGGCTTATTCCCTGATGTAAAGTGGGTGAATGATTATTATAATTTGCGATTACCTTCTAACCGAATCAACCAAATTCCTATCGCTCAACAGCTAGAAATTTTAGTACCACCAACTATAGTTACTAATCAGTACCAACCAGCATTAGACTTTATCAAAAAGTACCAAGATTGTATCGTTAAACCGATGAGCTATTCTGGCTTTTCACATGAAGATAATCAGTATGCTTGCTTTACTCGCTCTATTAATGTTGAGACGCTAGAAGAATTCCGTGAGAGCATTCATCTCGCACCATTATTTCTCCAAAGGCGGATTGCTAAAAAAGCTGAATATCGAGTGACCCTAATTGGTCGTCAACACTTTGTTTGTCGGTTAGATGTCAAACACCTAGACGATCCTGACGTTAATATGGATTGGCGAGTAATTGAACCCGACAAAGTTACTCATGTTCCAGATACATTACCTGATGAGTATATTCAAAAGCTACGTGGAATGCTCGATATTTTCGGGCTTAATTTTGGTGCTTTTGACATCATTCGGGATGATGATGACGAGTTGTATTTCATCGAACTCAATCCTAATGGTCAATGGTATTGGATGGAAATACTCACCGGAATGCCAATGGTAAAAGCAATGGTAGAGCTAATTACTGACTTAGCCAATCAGAATTAGATATTTAGAGAGATGGGGCAATATCATAGTGTAGGTTCTGCTTCATCTCTTACAGCCTAAGTCGTAGGTTGGGTTGCGCGAAGCAAAACCCAACTAACATACCAACATCCTAGAAATGTTGGGTTTCATTCTTCAACCCAACCTACCCTAAAAGATTTGTCTGTCAATCAGGTGAGAATGTTAAACTTGAATTGTATTCAATCTTCCCCATCGCATTATGAACACGATCGATCGATCGTTCGGGAACTGGAAAAAATTCCCGAACCAATGCAACTAAGCCTTTTAGATTTTATTCGTTCTCTCGGTAATAGCTATACAGCCACAA
>NZ_JANOJV010000065.1:0-33960 GCF_031418915.1 Chamaesiphon sp. VAR_48_metabat_135_sub
CGATCCTCGGCTTTGCCGAGGGTTTAGCGGCGTGTTTAATATGGGGGTGCCCCACAATAAAAAAAAAACAAAAAAGCGAGACAAGACAGTCGGGGATTTGTCTCTCGCGCGTCTCTTTATGCGTTACGGCTGCCCTTCTAACACACCCACAATAGATCGATTGCGACCATACAAAGTATAATTTAAGCACAACGAACGAGTTCTCGGCTTTGTTGATGCTGCCAGATCTTGAAGATTTCATCACGACCATCATTTAATAAAGATCGATCGAGTTGGTAAATGCTATCATTTTTTTCTTGTTTTTTTAATCCTGCTTGAATTGGCTGCATTTTCAAGCCTAACAATTGTAAGAAGCGATTGAGAATTGCGATCGAACTAACTTCTCCATTATTGTAGTTTGGCAAGTCGATACCAATCGCTCGTTTGATATGTTTGCTACATAAATAACTAATTCGTTTGAGTGAAATCAAATCTGGGTCGGTAATCTTCAATTGTCGATCGATATCTAAGAAGTTGATGATTCCTAGTGCTAATAACCCTTGAATTTTGAGAATATGATGGTTGGCATCGGGTAAGAAAACTTGTTCGGGTGTTGCGGCCAAATCTCGATCCCAAACTAAATAAATTGATTGGGGTAAATACTGTTGATGATTGAGCAGATAGAAGTGAGTTAGTAATTGGCCATAATAGCCCTTGTCATCTTTTAATTTTAGCTCGGGGGTGACAGTCACTCCATATCGTTGTTGGAGGTTATATTTTTCAATTTGCGCGCGTTCTAAATCGGTAAGAAATCGTTTATTGGTTAAATATTGATAATCGCGATGACCGAGATCTGGGGCAGTTGCAATTGCTTGTGCTGCTTGACTTTTGACCTGCTGCTGGATTTTTTTAGTCTGAGTGCCAATCAGGTTGTATTCGCGATCTCGTTGCGACTTTTCCTTATGAATATCGGCAATTTGCCGCATGATTTCTAGCGATTTTTTAGGATCGGTTTTAGTCGCGTGGATTAGTGCAGTACGAAGTGCTTGCAAGCTTTCTTTGTCCCGATCTTCACTAATAATATGGATCTGATGCCCTTCTCCCAGTAATCCAGATTTTACCGCCTCTCGATACAGGGTAATTGACGCATTAATACGGGCGGCAAATCTTGCCCAAGTCCGCAAATGAATCGGATCGAAGATAAATTGTTCGTCAACATCGATGCGAGTTAATGGGCACATTAAGGCATAATTTTCTTTATAGTTTTCTTGGTACCAATAAGCCAAAGATCGATAATTATTACTACCACTCCCGATCGTTCCTAAACCTCGTTTTGCACACCAGAGATAGCGGGGTACATTAGCGCGAACTCTCGCTAATGCCTGACGTACTTCTGCATCGGGAATTACACCTTGAAAAATGCCATAGACTCGATCGAAATGATTGACATCGATACTAACTCCCGTACCCAAAGTTGGCGTGACAAACACCGCATCATATGCTGGAGCTTGGGTATTAATCGCCGATACAAAATCTACCGCCGGATGTCCAGTAGTACTAGTAGTATAACTGCAAACTACCAGGGTTTTGGTATAACTATCTTCGAGTTGCTTGAGGGTTTGTTTGATATAACGATCGATCGTATCGGAGCCATATCGACCCGATCGACTATCGGTGGTAACATAGCATTTATGGCCAGCCCGAAGATCGAGTTCTAACTGGTGAATCAGGGCAGTAGGATTCGGACTATCGTAGAAATGGACATCCCAACCTCGCTCGGCTTGCCATTGGTTGACAGCAATCCAGGGTTCGATTTCATTATTAGCCAATCTTTTGAGATAATCGATCGAGATATCGGATAAATCTGCATCCTGAGCGACGATTAGTCCATTTGTCTCGACGACTCTGGCAATTAAGTGTTGAAAGGTTTTTAAAATCGCCAGTCGCTTTTTTTTACAGGTAGAACTATGGAGTAAATGCCACAGTGATTGTTCGACTTCATCTAAAATAATTACTCCACCTTCCCAGTCACTAGGATTGAGTTTCCACATCGAATCTAGACATAATCCTAGGCTAGCAGATGCTTGTTTTGGAAGCTGTTCGTTAATCCAATTTACCCCAATTCGTTGACACAAAAATCGACCTAATTGAATGCGATGTGTTAATAACAATACCGGACGATGATGTTCTTGAGCGATCGCCACTACGGGAATTAATGCCGTCGTTTTACCAGTACCTTTTGCCGATTTAATGCCAACAATACCACTGCTGGGAAGATCTAGTCGATGTAGATATCGACTTTCCAGAATTAGATTAGCTGGATACGTTAATTCACTATGTCGTTTCGATCGAGCGAGATCCATTTCCAGATCTAATGATTGTCGATCGACCTCTTTGAAAATAGCAATTCCTCGCGCGACGATCGAGTCATCAATTCCCTTTTCTGGCCCAGGCAATCTCATTACTTTAACATTGCAGCCAGATCGTTGTAAAAGCTCGCCTAAATGTTCGATCGCTGTATCTAGTAATCTTGCCTTATGAGGTACAGCTTCATAATCAAAACAGATCGAAATTTGTTGTCGTCGATTAGCAAAAATTTCTAGCTCTGGGATCGGTTTTCTCTCAATCGTATTACCTAGAGAATCGCGAATGACTCGATAACCACTATTAATCCCTGGCAAAGCAATAGCTGGATAGCCATAAGTCAATAAAGTAGCGGCTTTTTTGACTCCTTCACAAATAACAATTGGGATCTGACAGTCCAATATCCACTGCCAAAAGCCGATAGCCTCACCACCCGAAGTAATTTTAATTTCCGGTGGTAGTTTAGCTTTGAATAAAATAGCTGTTTGCTGCCAGACTTCTTTGGTTACTCGTAGACAAAATAATCGCGTCGATATACTCGGTGGATGTTCGTATTTAATAATTTTTTCGTCCCGATTTTTAGTCGGAAAATCTGGCTTGAATGTGCCCCATTCCATTGGTTGCCAATTGTTCAAAGGATCTAATCCGCCACACCACCATCCACCCTTCGCACAGTGATGATATCTTTTCATCCAACTAGGAATTACTTGACCGCTATTATTACGCTGAATTTGTGGTGAAATAAATAAGCGATCGTAAACAGAATTATCCTGTAAAGATTTAAAATTAAGAGCTACTAATGCTCGATCGATATTGCTATCGGTTACTAGTTCTATATAGTGGATATGTTGTAGATAGGTTTGTACCATAGCGATACAGAAATATGAGGAGGGGACTCATATTCTAGTTGAAATTTATCAAAAAAACCGAAATAAATTCGACCGATTGTATATAGGGATATTGACTATTTTCAAACGCTATCCGTAGCGTAATAGAGCGGAAGTGCGACTGCAGGGATAGGGATTGTCAAAGAGTTAATTCAAAATGCTGATGATGCTGATGCAAAGCGAATTCACACGATGCGAGACAATGGTAGCCCGATCTACTGATGCCAATACTGATATGCCGTATATGCCATCGTCACCACCCCAGTAATAATCGCCGACTCATCCACCATAAATTGGGGATGATGAAGGGGGTGATTTTTGGCATCTGGCGTACCGACACCTAGACGAAACATTGTCCCTGGGGCATGTTGTAGATACACAGAGAAGTCCTCAGCACCGAGGGAGGGTTCTGGCAAGATTTGGACTCGATCGCTGCCCCAGGCGGCTCTAGCCGATGATTCGAGAATTTGAGTTAAGGCGATATCATTCTGGACTGAGGGCACACCTCGTCGATAATTTACTTGACATTTTGCCCCATAAGTCCGACAAATATCGGTAACGATCTGCTCGATCCAAGTCGGGAGCAACCCATGAGTTTCAGGATGGAGCGATCGAACCGTACCGGATAATTCAACTCGATCGGCGATAATATTTGGAGCGCGGCCACCGCTAATCGTACCGATGGTTAACACGATCGGGCGTAATGGGTTCTGGGTGCGGCTAATCGCCTGCTGAAGCCCAGTAATTACCTGGGAGGCGATCCAGATCGCATCGATCGCTTCATGGGGTCTGGCACCGTGTCCAGACTCCCCAATAATCGTAATTTCCAAGTCATCGGCGGCGGCTGTCAAGGCTCCATATCTAATCCCGATCGATCCGGCTGGAATCGATGGAAATACGTGAAGGGAAAAAATACTATCCACCGTCTCCATCACCCCGTCAGCAACCATCCAGGTGGCACCCTGTGCGATTTCTTCGGCGGGTTGAAAGATAAACCGCGTTTTGCCAGGTAATTCTGTCCCCAATTGGGCGAGAATCATCGCGGTACCTAAGCCTACTGTAGTATGGACATCATGACCGCAAGCGTGCATCACGCCCTCATTTTTGGAGCTAAATGGCAATCCCGTGCGCTCGACAATTGGGAGCGCGTCCATATCCGTCCGAATCGCCAACAATCGATCGTCTGTACCAGCACCCGCGAGTTCGCCGACTACTCCGGTTTTCCCGACTGATTCTTGAGTATGCAAGCCAGCCGCTGACAATACACCCGCAATATAAGCCGCTGTCTGGTATTCCTTCCCGCTCAATTCTGGATGGGCGTGGAGATGGCGGCGAATTTCGATTAGTCTGGGGGCGAGGTTAGTGGCGATGGAGTGGATTCGATCGAGCATAATTTAACGTAAGTCGTAAGTCGTAAGTCCTAAATAGTATGAAAAATTTCAACGAAACAATTTTAGGATTCGATCCAGGAAAGGATAAGTGTGGAGTAGCTGTGATGGATGGAGATCGAGCGTTACTCTACCATCAAGTGTTGCCCACAGCCGAGGTAATTTCACAGATTAGCGATCTATGTCAGCAGTATAACGTCAGTCGGATCGTCATGGGCGACCAAACTACCGCCAAACAATGGCAGCAGCAATTAACTACAGTATTCCCAGATTTGCCGATTACTTTAATTGACGAACGCTATTCTAGTCTAGAAGCACGCGATCGATATTGGCAGATGTATCCAGCTAATTTTTTTACTAGATTGATTCCTCAAGGAATGCGTCAGCCTCCGCGCTCGATCGACGATCTTGTTGCTATTATTTTAATCGAACGCCACTTAAATAAATTGATAATTAATAATTGATAATTGGGTTGTTAGGATGGGTACTTAAATCCTTGTTCTTTGTTAAATCAGTAGAGAGCCAACAGTCTTGTGCGAAATAACATCTCCATTGAGGTAGGGGCACTTCATGAATTGCCCCTACCTCAATGTCACAAAATCGACCAATTTCTGACCATTTCTTGTTGTTTGATAATGTTTTGAACGGCTTTGCTTAAATTTCGGGTATCGATGCGAGATAAGGGAATTTTTTGCGGTTCGGCTCCTTGAGAGTTGAGTAAAGCTAGTACGCCTAGAGTAACTGTCGGTTCATCGCTTTCAATTGCATCATCACCGAGCATATCATTGACAAATGCTAAGGGAACTTCCATCGTGCAATTAACAACCCGTTTCGTATCATTACTCAAATGTGCTATGGCTAAATTAACTGCTAAAGCCGCTGGCGTAATCGAAGCAGATTGGTTGGACTTTTTGAAAATATTCATGCCTAATGTTCTGGCTCGATTCTCTAATTCTAGTAGCTCTTCTTCTGATAGTTTAAAGTGTAGGAGTGGCAACTGACCAATTTTTGTGCATTTTGGCAAGAAAACCGAATCATGCTCGTTGTGTCCGCCAATTACAGTCGATACAACCTGCTCTCTGGCAATACCTAGAGCTTTGGAAATCAATGTTTCATATCGAGCTGCTTCGACAGCAGTTCCTACCCCGATGACATTCCTTGACTCAAATCCTCCAGCATGTTTTAGGATATAAACCATTCCCTCTACGGGGTTAGTCATTGTCACTATTAGAGTATCTGGAGATATATTTTCGGCCAACTTTGAGGCAACTTCGCACAGAACAGGGGTATTGTACTCAATGAAACTATTTCTGTTTTTAGTAGCTGAAATAACATCCAATGCGACACTTGCAGTTACAATTACCGAGTCAACTCGATCGAGTGCCTCATATTTAGTCGTAAAAATTGGTCGAATATCTGAACCTAATTGAGCGGGTGAATAATCATCTTCTAATGCTTGTGCCTTATCAGGATTTCTGACAACTACTACTGGTTGGATATTTTCTCTTAATAATAAATCGACAATTTTGCTGGCGATATTTCCATACCCAATCACACCAATCTGATTTCTAGACATCTGAATTATTATCCATTAAAAAATCAGAATTTCAGCATTAAGTTAATCGTGACACCTCAATTATTAATAATTATTATTAATTAATTCAATGTCTTAGATTTAAGCTCCATCGTAAATGCAAAAGGACGTTCGGGTAAAGAAACAGTTGGAGTAATTTCAACAACAGCCCAGCTTCCTTGCTCTGCAATTTCTTCCCACTCGGAAATCAAAGCATGATAATCTCCTCGATTCTGGCGATCGTTTTTGAGGATATTGATAGCTTCTGTTAATAAAAAATTATCGATACAGAGTTTTTTATCTATTTCCGAAGCACGAGAATTAAGAACATCTTGAATCACAAACCCATAACTTTCTGTAACAGAATATATTAATTCTGGGGTATCTTTTTCAGGCAGATCGTGATTGTAGTGAGCCTCGGAGATCGAACAGTAAGCTGATAAACCCGCAAGCATTTTCATTGTGGGTATCTTGATTTCCTTTGGCATGTGATGCAGTGAAAGTGATGCATTCATAAACCAGATCGGATGGTATTGACGAATAATTTCCAATTGTTGAGTTGTTATTTCCTGTATCTTGCAACATATCGGTGTAAATACAACCGGAATTGAAATAGATTCTTGACAGTATTTTTGAGTGACTGCCAACATTTCTGGCGATTGTTCGATCGAGATAATATGAATTGATTCTAGCGGATAGAGAGCTAATATTTGCTTGACAATTTCGACGATTAATATGCCATTGCCAGAACCTATATCAATAATTGTCGGACAAAGATTTGCAGCAGGTGGTGGATTTTTTCGAGCAAAACTGGCGATCGCCTTTAGCGTTCCAGTCATTTGCGATTTATACAAATCTGTTTGAGTCCAGACATCATAGGGCGTAGTCTCCTGAAATGCTTTGGCTGCGGGTGCAAAATCTTGATTTTCTACCAGATAATCTGCTAAGACGTGACTGAATGTCCGATCGACACACAGTTTTAATACTCTAATCGAATCAGCTATTCGCTGCCCAGATGCTAACAAAATACCTGCATAAGTCAGCGGTAATTGCTCATCTGTAACTTGCTGAGATATAGATTGGCAAAGGTCGATAATTGTATCGATCGAGGCTTGTTTGTTTACCTCCTGTCGAATTTTGTTGAGTTGCTCCGAATCAGATCGATTTACAAACAATCAAGAGCCTCCCAAAAATTTGATTGGATAATTCCTATTGTAACGAAAAACATCGGCTAGTTTGTAACTAAACAGACAAAATCCATATTCTCACGTCTTGCATCAGAACGCAGTTACTATGATTGAACTTTGCCTTTATACCATTGGTACCAACTTTGAGAACTGCGAATCGCCAGCCACAACAGCATCAGTGCGATTAAGCCGCCGGAATTGGGTGCTTTGAACGCAAAAAGTACCAGTAGCACGCACAAGATATCTTCCAGCAGTACCGCCCAAGTCGGCAATCCTTGCAGCCGATAAAACCAACCCACTTTCACCAGTTGCAAAACTAGCGCGAGCAAGCCCCCAACCACGCCTAAAATCCAAATCAGTTGCTGAGTTTGATGAAAGATACCTGCTACCGCCATCGCCATCACAGCACCGACTAGGGGGCTAAATAATAGCTCGACAAATTGCAATAGTCGCTGTCCCCACAGTTGTTTGGACACAAAAAGTTCGAGAATTGTCCAAGCAGTGAGGATCGTAATGACAACTGGCGGTTGAATCCGATTCAATAGTGGTACCTGCTGCCATAAATCGCCTTGCATTAGCCCCATGATTAATAGTGGGAGCGCAATCCGCATTCCAGCAGCAGCAGATACTGATAGTACGGCTAAGATTTCAATCATGAATTTTTCTGCTGGTGAAAACGAAGCGTTCAGTTATTCTTGACAAGTTGAGAAGTTTTTATGTGCCCTAAGTTAAGATGGAAGGATCTCAATGAAACTTTTCTATTATTCTAGCTACCTATGACCGATTCGCCTTCTGAAGCAGCAGACGCTTCTCGAACAGAGAGGCTGCTCCAACGCGATCCTGTGCTTGATGTTCGTAATCTACGGGTAGAGTTTCCCCTTGTCAAGCAACCAGTGGTTGAGGAGATTTCTTTTACGCTCCAAGCTGGGCAAACACTGGGAATCGTTGGAGAATCTGGTTCGGGTAAATCGATGACTTCTCTGGCGGTAATGGGATTACTTCCCAATCCAGGTAGAGTTACTCAGGGTGAGGTGTGGTTTAGGGGGAATGAATCTGAATCTATTGATTTACTGACATTATTACCATCGCAACTTTCGGCTTATCGCGGTCAACAAATGGCGATGATTTTTCAAGAACCGATGAGTTCGCTCAATCCGGTATTTACGATCGGGTACCAGCTCGTTGAAGCTATTTTACAGCATCAATCGGTATCTAAAGCAGAGGCTCGACGTAAAGCGGTTTATCTATTACAAGAGGTGAAGTTATTGCCCAGTGATGATGAATTACGCGAGCAATATCTCAATAGTATTCGCACTGAAAATCTTGAACAGCCGCAACTGACAGATCGAGAACTCAATCATGCTATCAACCAACAAAAATTAAGTTGGCTAGAACGTTACCCCCACCAACTTTCGGGTGGGCAATTACAACGGGTGACGATCGCAATGGCGATTTCTTGCAATCCCACTTTATTAATTGCCGACGAACCGACGACGGCTCTAGATGTCACAGTTCAAGCCACAATTTTAGAACTGCTCCAAGAATTACGCGACAATCGCGAAATGGCAATGATTTTTATTACCCACGACCTGGGAATTATTGCCGAAATTGCGGATGTTGTGGCTGTCATGTACAAAGGTAAAATTGTCGAATCCAAACCGATTCTAGAACTATTCCAACATCCCTCCCATCCTTATACCAGAAGCTTACTCGCTTGTCGTCCGAGACTCGATCGAGAGTTGAAAATCTTGCCGACAATTAAAGACTTCATGGAAGAAAGGATTTTGCCAGACGGTCGAATTCAAATCATCGAAAAACAACAGCCAACAGGATCGATAGACGGCGATTTTTCAGCCGATAATCATCGAAGTAAACTGCCAAATATTAGTGATAGATCTAAACCGTTGCTTTCAGTCAATAAATTAAAAGTTGGCTTTCCCGCACAAGGAATATTTGGTAAAGATCGACAGCAATATACCTGGGCAGTAAATGATATTGACTTCAATGTCTATCCAGGTGAAACACTAGGATTAGTCGGTGAATCTGGCTGTGGCAAAAGTACTCTAGCCAGAACGATGCTGGGATTAATAGAACCCCAGACAGGATCGATCGAATTTCAGGGTAAAGACATCACCAAACTCCGTGGTGAGGAAATGCAAATTCTCCGCCGAGAATTGCAAATTATTTTTCAAAATCCCTTTAGTGCCCTTAATCCTCGGATGAATATCAGCGATTTAATTGTCGAACCGCTGGTAATTCATCAAACAATTAAAAGCAAAGTTCATCGCCAAGAACGTACAGAATATTTATTACAAAGAGTTGGTTTGAGCACCGACTATCTTAAATCCTATCCCCACCAATTATCCGGTGGACAACGCCAACGGGTATGTATCGCCCGTGCCCTCGCCCTCAACCCCAAATTTATCATCTGTGACGAGTCCGTATCTGCCCTTGATGTCTCCGTTCAAGCGCAAGTACTAAATCTGTTCAAAGAGTTACAGGGCGAATTTAACCTCACATATATCTTCATCTCTCATGACTTGAGCGTCGTCAAATTTATGAGCGATCGAATTATGGTAATGAATCAAGGTAAGATCGAAGAAATCGATAATACCCACGCCATCTACACAGCACCCAAAACTGACTATACACGCAAATTAATTTCATCCATCCCACTCGGGACGATCGATCGCATTATTCATCAGCAAAGCACTAGATTAGTGGTTTAGTGGTTTAGTGAATAGTGGTTTTGCTAAAGTAAATCAGTAATAAGTCTTCTCCTAAAGCCTAACACCTAAAGCCTAAAGCCTCTCCCCCCTAACACCTAACAACTAACAACTAGATGATTACCGTAGCTTTACCAAAAGGTGGATTACTAAAAGATTGTATCCAGCTATTTCAGTCCGTTGGTTTAGACTTTAGTGCCTTCCTCGACAAAAACAATCGTCAACTCGAAATCATCGATCCTACTAATAGAGCTAAAGCATTATTGGTTCGCAATCATGATGTCCCCGTTTATGTAGAATATGGACAAGCACAACTAGGTATTGTCGGCTATGATGTTCTGCGGGAAAAAAGTCCCCAAGTCGCTCAATTGGTCGATCTAAAATTTGGCACCTGTCGGTTATCAGTAGCAGTAAAAGCCGATAGTCCATATCGCAATACTCTAGATTTACCCGCACATGGTAGAGTTGCTTCTACCTTCGTTCATTGTGCGCGAGAATACTTTGATAGTATCGATTTACCGATTGAGATCGTCCCACTTTCTGGTTCGGTAGAATTAGGCCCAATTACGGGTATGTCTGAAGCAATTGTCGATCTAGTTTCTACAGGTACAACGCTCAAACAGAACGGTCTAATCGAGATTGAAACTCTATTTTATAGTAGTGCGCGACTGATTGCTCATCCTCTGAGTTATCGACTCGATCGAGACAAGTTGAGTGAGTTAGTGGCGGAGATTCGCTCGAATACGCTAGTAGCTAGTTAGGATCGATTATCTCTGGTAGGCTTCGCCAACGAACTGAAGATGTAAATTAGTTGAACTCCGCTACAACTCGATCGTCATGGACACAAACTAAGCTGGTAGAATATTGGCGATCGACAATATCCATCGCCAGACCTCTGAATCCTATCACATGACTCACTCCAACGAAGATGCCACCCGCGTGCGGGTATTAAGTGAAGCCTTGCCCTACATCCAAAAATTCGCTGGACGTACCGTAGTAGTCAAATATGGCGGTGCAGCAATGAAAGATGGCACCCTCAAGGAAGGTGTGATTCGGGATTTAGTGTTCATGTCTTGTGTCGGTATTCGCCCCGTTTTGGTACATGGTGGCGGGCCAGAAATCAATAGCTGGCTCGACAAACTTGGGATCGAGCCACAATTTAAAGACGGCTTGCGGGTGACTGACGCGGCGACAATGGACGTCGTCGAGATGGTATTAGTCGGACGAGTGAATAAAGAAATTGTCTCGCTAATCGATCGATCTGGCGGTAGTGCCGTAGGATTGTGCGGCAAAGATGGTAATCTCATCGTGGCACGTCCTGACGGGCGCGAAGGGATTGGATTTGTGGGTGAGGTGAGTGGTGTCAATGTGGATATTCTCAATACCTTGGTGAAAAGTGGTTATATTCCAGTTGTATCGAGTGTTGCCGCAGATGAAAACGGACAGGCATATAATATTAATGCCGATACAGTCGCAGGTGAAATCGCCGCCGCACTGGGAGCTGAGAAACTAATTTTGATGACAGATACTGCAGGCTTGATGCGGGACTTTAAAAATCCCGATACTTTGATTCGCCAGGTAGATATCCAAGGCGCACGCGCTTTGATTGACGACGGTACTGTCAGTGGCGGGATGATTCCCAAACTTACCTGTTGTGTTCGCAGTCTTGCACAAGGTGTTAAAGCCGCGCACATCATCGATGGACGATTGCCACACTCCCTACTACTAGAAATTTTCACCGATAATGGTACTGGTTCGATGATTGTCTCCTCTGGGGTTGGATGATTACCCCACCCTAGCTCTCCCCTTGATAAGGGGAGGGGGCAAGATCCCCCCTTTGTAAGGGGGTAACACATCATAAACAGTAAAGACAAATTTTTAACCACTCACACAACGACACTCGTGACTCGTGACTTTCGATACTGATTATCAATCTGGACAAATTGCTTTCGAGCGGGGAGAATACCGCCAAGCTGTGAGCTGTTTATTAGCGGCTGTCGCTCAGGTACAGCCAAATACACGGGTTGGTGGAGAGGTGCAGGTATGGCTAGCGACAGCATATGAGGCGACAGGGCAAATTTCAGAAGCCAAGGCTCTGTGTCAAAAACTCTCGAATCATCCCAATCTCGATACTCGTCAAGCCAGTAAACGGATGCTGTACATTATGCAGGCTCCAGAATTGACGCGGCGGGATGAGTGGCTGATAAAAATCCCCGATTTGACTCATTTGGAAGATGCTGAGGGCAATTCTGCGGTGAATAATACGCCGATTTTACCGTCAAAGCCGAAAGAGAGATCGATTGACGAAATCTACGCGCCGGTAGATCTCAGCCAAGTTAATACCAAGGATAATGGGTTT
Source organism: Chamaesiphon sp. VAR_48_metabat_135_sub (assembly GCF_031418915.1). NCBI lineage: Bacteria > Bacillati > Cyanobacteriota > Cyanophyceae > Gomontiellales > Chamaesiphonaceae > Chamaesiphon > Chamaesiphon sp. VAR_48_metabat_135_sub. The sequence goes on from NZ_JANOJV010000065.1 coordinate 12,464, forward strand.
ATTTCGATCGCGTTGATTTTCACTATTGTTACTCTAATCGGATTGTGGCTAGCTGCGAGAGTATAGGTATCGAAGATCCAAAGGCTTCTTGAAGAAGCCTTTGGATCTGGCGTGGCTAGATGATAACAAAAAACCACCGATCGATCGGTGGTACCTAGATTAGCTAAAATTTATTCAGGCTCAAAATCTAACCCTTTCTGTTTTTGTTGCCCAGAATTTCGGCTTTGAAACTATCAATTTCGTCAGTTAGTTCCTTCCGCGTGGAATCTTGGAGCAGATAACGATACACAAACCAACTAGCATATCCAATTCCTACCAACTCAAAAGTAGGCGCGAGCAGAGGAATTTCGTTGATAGCAGATAGAACTGCTAAAGTCAGCTTGACTCCAACAATTAAACCCAAAATTAAACCAAGGCTAGTAACGAGACTCTTGTTGCTACTATAAATCTGAGTTGCATATGTGGGCAATTCAGCCAAAATGTCCAGAGCTTGTCTTACTCCATCTGGTAAATTCGCTGTGGACATATCGGGTGTAACCTTCGTAATAGAACCAGTTCCAGTGTTTAACCCTAGAGGATTTGCTGGAATTTCAATGGTAGTAGTTTCTGGGGATTGAGTAGATTCTGGTGTATCGCTCATAGTTTATTAATCCTTATTTCAAAGTTGACAGGGCTAGCAAATAGCAATCGCTCTGCGCTGAAAATCGCATTCAACACAAATACTCTTGCCGATTTTATCAGTTGCGGCTAAAGGATCATAGAGTGAAATCGATCGGAGTGCAAAATAATTGCATCAAATACACCTGCTAGCCATGCTGCCGATACTGTTTGCGTGAGCTGCAAAAGGCGATTGAGTGTCTACATCACCTAATTATAAACGACCATTGCCAAATCTTCGATCGACCAAATCGATCGCGCAAATTGTTACTTATCGCAACAGTTAGGTGTTAGGTGTTAGGAAATTAGTAAGCCACCAGCGTGCTAAAGCCTAATCCCTAAAGCCTAAGCTACTGTTGCTAGTTGACGAGTTGCCATTTTGCTAAAATCTTGGCTCCAGAGTAGCTCGCAAGAGTTATTGGGACTCTCGACTAGTTTTACTTTGTGTAACTGTGCGCCGAGTTCGCGAATGGGCTGCTCGATGAGGTGTCCGATATAGACAGCGATATTTTCAGCAGTGGGGACGACTTTAGCGAAGTGGGGAATATCTTTGTTCAAGAAGGTATGATCTAGAGGCTCGACGGCATATCGATCGACTAATTCGTGCAGTTTGACTAAATCTACAATCATCCCTGTGCGTGCGTCGATTTCGCCTGTGACGGTGACTTCGAGATGATAATTATGTCCGTGTCCATTTACCCGCGCACATTTGCCATAAATCTCGCTATTTTGTTCGAGGGTGAGGCTATCTAACGCCAAACGGTGAGCCGCGCTAAAGTGAGTACCGATAGTGAGTGAGGCTTCCATGTCTTTACCTGTATATTCTGCGAAGAGTTCGGGGTGTTCGTATAACTGAATGCGGACGAGCGGAAAGTGGGGGGCTAGTTTCTGCCAAATTACTCTGGCGATATTTTCGGTAGTGGGGAGAGTCGTCTGAAATTCCGACCACACGTCATTGAGAAAGCTATAGTCTAGTTGTCCAGTAACTTCTTTTTTGATGACATGCTTAACATCCGAGAGGTTTAATACCATCCCATATTCGTCGATATCGCCATAGAGAGATATATATAGGACATAATTGTGTCCGTGTCCGTTTGGTTGGGCGCACAAGCCGAATGCGGCTTGATTCTCCGCTTCGCTCAATTCTGGCAACCAATACCGATGGCTAGCCGAAAACTGCGCGCGACGGTTGATAATACATTTCATGAAAATTTACATAACGTTATATTTAATAGGATACTGCTTTTAGAAGGAGTAACCCAATCCCTACTCTCTAATCCCTACTCCCTACTCTCTACTACTTATGGAACGCGGTTTAATGTGGCTCCCGTTATTGGGAATATTTATTTGGTTGGCGAGAGCTGGTGCGAATGAATACCAAAAGATTGAAGCTTATCGACGCTGGGCGGTAGGATTCGATCGATGTAAGTATGATATCTATGCAATGATGGGAATCAAGGATCGCGAGATTAGTTGGGGTAAGCCGACGAAAAAGGAACCTAACGATCTTCAAACATTTAGTCTCGATCGAGTCAAACAGATTCAATTAATTATCGACAATAAGTCGATCGATCTAGATAACTTACCAGTTAGTGGCAAGAAAATTAATCTTCAGTTCCAGTTTGCCGACACAGAGGACAAGATCGATATTCCCTTTACTGAAGTCCCGATGGCGGCTGAATGGGCTGGGTTCTTAAAAAATGAGTCGGGACTCTAAAATGACAAAGCGACCACTAAATCCAGTCAGGAACTTGTTTTAAAACTGCACTAGATAAGGCAAGTGGAGCACCTTTTCAAGAGAGCAGGGAGAGTAGGATCTAGCTCAGTCAACCGCAAACTGAGCAATATGTCTAGATCCTAGCCTGATTTATCTAGGAGTGACTAAAATTTCTCCATTCGATCCAAATACCACTTGGTATTGAGCTAGCGGTTCTTGGGAAATCGCTGCTTGGGGGTTAAATTTGGCTAATTTAGGGAGCGGAGTTTTGCCCTCAGATTTAGCCGCCTGTCGATCTGTCGGCTCGTAATCAGCGATTTCACCAGCGTTTGTCACGGCGACTCGATAGTTAAGATTTTTGGGATCGAGCGGTTTTGCACTAGTTAATGACTTTTTCAAGGTGGTTTTGAGTTGCTCTGCGAGAGTGGTTTTCAATTTTGCCTCGGTAATCGGTTTCCCTAAGCTCATCTCTCCCTGCAAGGTTGCGGCTGGTTTAACTTCGATCGCGCCTGTAGGGTCGAACACCACATCAAAGTCACCAATCGCTTGATTGGCATCGGTACTCTGGGTGGAGAGTTTAGGCAACGGAGTCAGGGTTGACTGGGCTGAAGTTGTCTGCCCTACAACTTGATAATTGACGATATTGCCATCCTGATTGACTTTTACTTGAAAATTAGCAGCTTGTTTGATTCGATCGCGTTCCTGCCAATTTTGACCGAGATCTCGTTGCAATTTGCGTTGGAGAAATCCGATTTGGGTAGCTTCGGTAATTATGCCAGTTTTAGTCGGAAGTGTACTGGTGGGTGATGGCGATTTACTGGCGGCTGGTTTAGCTGGATCTCTGGCTGGAGATGTTGCAGGTGTGGCAGTCTTGGGCGCAACTACAGGCGTGGGATTATTAATTGATTTTGGTGCGGTGACTGATTGGGGGGCAGGTAGTGCATAACTGATGAGACTAGCAACAACTAAACTCGCCAATCCCAATCCAGCAGGAGCCGCATGTGCGGAGATTGGTTGGGCGATAGCTTTGCGCACTGGTTGGAGCGGCACCATGATATCAGGCAACGTGCGTCTATCTGCCAAAAATTGATCGATCGCTTCCAGGAGATCGAAGAGCTGAACTGTGGATAACTTAATTTCCGTAGGCTTGCCAGTGGAACTCAATTCTGCCTTGCTAATTGAAGTGCTATTGTCGTCTAGGGTAGCTTTGAGGTAATGGACATGTTCGCTATCGCCTTTGACTAGAGATACTAAACTATCTGGTGTCTGTGACTGTAGTGGATGAGATATACCGCTGAGAAATTCTTGAGCATAGTTACTGACGGTGGCGACTAAACTAGTCAGGAAATCTCGTCCGCCCAATAGTGGCTGCTTGGCACCGACAAAGTGACATTCCGCATTAAATAGACTGGACATTAACGGGCGAGAGTCTGCGATACCAGTGGGGGAGCTACCATCACTCAACCCGTCTAAAATTAGGGTACAGTTCGGCAAACTATACTGACGACGAATAGTCATGGTAATGCTTTTCCATAAAATTTAAGATGTAATCCAATTATATCAATGCACCAAGCAGGATTTTGAATTATTCCCTCGACTTTTCGTTGCGGGTTTGACCCCCAATCGAATCGGTTAGTTGTATTCAAGTGACGGACTCGCGAGTCCTGCCGCTTACTCTGCACCTGATACAATAGGTTAGTTATATTCAAGTGACGGACTGACTGACTCGTGATCGAACGTTATACTCTGCCTGAAATGGGCGAAATTTGGACGGATGCTTATAAATTTCAAACCTGGCTGCAAGTGGAAATTGCCGTCTGTGAAGCTCAAGCAGAATTAGGACATATTCCCCAAGCGGCTGTTGAAGAGATTAAGGCTAAGGCTAAATTTGATGTCGATCGCATCTTAGAAATTGAAGCTGAAGTCCGTCACGATGTGATCGCCTTTCTGACAAATGTTAATGAATATGTAGGTGCAGCGGGACGTTATATTCATCTAGGGATGACTAGCTCGGATGTGCTGGATACCGCGCTGGCTCTGCAAATGGTGGCGAGTACCGATGTGTTACTCACCCGTTTGGAAGAAACGATTCAAGCGATTCGCTATCAGGCACAAAAGCACCGCAATACTGTAATGATCGGGCGTTCCCACGGGATTCACGCCGAACCGATTACCTTTGGCTTTAAATTAGCTGGTTGGTTGGCAGAAATGCTGCGGAATCGCGATCGATTGGTCCGAGTTCGTCAGACAATTGCTGTAGGTAAGATTTCGGGTGCTGTGGGTACTTATGCAAATATCGAACCACGGGCTGAAGCTATCGCCTGTCAGAAGCTAGGATTAACTCCAGACACAGCTTCGACTCAAGTAATTTCTCGCGATATCCATGCCGAATTTGCCCAAGTCTTAGCCCTAATTGGCGCGAGCATGGAGCGGTTCGCCGTCGAAATTCGCAACCTCCAGAAAACTGATGTCTTGGAAGTCGAAGAATACTTCTCCAAAGGACAAAAAGGTTCCTCCGCGATGCCTCACAAACGTAACCCGATCCGTTCCGAACGCTTAACCGGAATGGCACGAATCTTGCGTGGGAACGCGATTGCTGCTCTAGAAAACGTCGCCCTCTGGCACGAACGAGACATTTCTCATAGTTCGGTAGAACGAGTCTGTATGCCCGATTCTTGCATTATCACTCACTTCATGTTGGTCGAAACTACTAACCTGATCAAAAATCTGCTGATCTACCCCGAAAACATGGCGCGGAATCTCAACTGCTATGGTGGCGTAGTCTTCAGTCAGGGCGTGTTACTCGCATTGGTGGGTAAAGGATTGAACCGTGAAGAAGCATACTCGATCGTTCAATCTAATGCAATGGCTGTCTGGAATGTCCCAGGTGGAGACTTCCACAAATTAACCGCCAGCGACCCCCGTGTGACAGAGCACCTCACACCAGCCGAGATCGAGCACTGTTTCGATCCAACTCAACATCTCAAACACCTAGACGAGGTTTATCAACGTTTGAGTATCTAGACCCAAGTATATGTAGAGAATCGAGGAGACATCATCTCCTCGATGCTGGTAGTAACGAAAAATACTACAAAATGCTGGAGTTTGCGGAAAATGTACCAACCTACTTATCAACGATCGATTAATTTAATAATATGCTTTACAGCTATTATTATCGCCGCTTAGATTAACTCCTGTATTGATAGTTTGCCCAGGAGCTAAAGGCTGATTTAGAGTAATACTTTGTTTGGTACCCGAACCTTTTCCAGTTCCAGAAGCTTGCCAATAAATTATTTGTCCAGATGAAATTGTCTGGCTAGTATTATTTTTGATGACTGGTACTTGAGTAACTTCCTTAATTTTATTTGCGTTGCATTCAAGTTGTGTCGATACTATCAGTATACCATTTTGACCATTGGGAGTTAATTTATCTTCAGCACGAGCACTACGATCAATCGAGATAACAGAAGTTAATAGTGAAATTAGGATGATGGTACTAAAATTGAAAGTGAGTTGCATATTTCAACGGGGTTTAATGAGAATATTTGTGTTAGTTGTCTAAATCAAATCATTTGACTTTTGATTTTTCTGTCTCAACTAAGTTAACTTCAATTTATCAAAGCATAATTCCCGATCTTAAGGAAGGCTTACTGAAAATTAACAGATTTAGATTCTTTACTGTAGCTATACATTGCTCCTTAGATCGGAGAAAATTGTTGAGGAGGCTGGATCTCGATCGAATCATACCGCGATTCTCCATGGCAGAATTTGTGCCGAAGGCAGGCGATCTCCAACGCCAACAGACAATGAAATATGGCAAACTAGTAGAATTATCCCTCGCATCAACTCATAATGACTACCAGACGTAATTTTCTCTACTTACTTGGTGCAGGTACTACGGTAACTTTTTTTGGTCCGGTAACGAAGGCTAGCTGGGCAATCTCGATTGACAAGACAACAACTGGAACAGATCTGTTTAAGCTACCGCCTTTAACTTATGATTACAACGCGCTAGAACCCCATATTGATGCAACGACGATGAAATTTCATCACGATAAACATCATGCTGCCTACGTGAAAAATTTGAATGCTGCGGTAAATAAACACCCAGAACTCAAGACTAAAAGCGTCAAAGAAATGCTGCTTAATCTTGACAAATTACCAAAGGATGTTCAAAAAGTCGTGAGAAATAATGGTGGCGGACATCTCAACCATAGTATGTACTGGAAAATTATGAGTCCGAAAGGTGGTGGCGAGCCAACAGGCAAAATTGCCACAGCAATTAAGACTCAATTTGGGACATTTGATGCTTTTAAAACCCAATTTAATGAGATGGGGACGAAGCTATTTGGGAGTGGTTGGGTATGGTTAGTCCAGGAAAAAGGTCAGCTTAAAATTATGACTACATCCAATCAAGATAGTCCAATAACCCGAGGTTTATATCCAATTATGGGTAATGATGTTTGGGAACACGCTTATTATCTAAAGTATCAAAATCGTCGTCCTGATTATTTATCGGCTTGGTGGAATGTGATTAATTGGAATGAAGTAAATCGACGATTTGAACAGTCTCTAAAAGCTTAGAATTGAAAGTTATAAATCAAGTTTTAGATCGCAACCAGCCAGCCTGCGAGGATATATCCCCGACTTCTTCGAGAAGTCGGGGATATAATATAATATATTAGGCGTAATGCTCACATCTTGCACCAGATTCAAAATTTCTAGCTCTGTTAGTTTAATATTTACTTGATTTTTTGATTGAGAGATTTATAAGATTGCTCTTTTTGCAGCCAATCGCGACCAAGTTTAATTGTCACGTCAGAATAGAGATTACCAGAACTTTCAACTTTTACTTCTCCAAATCCTAATAGCTGAGATAAACCTTCGGCTACTTCAGGATTACCTTTTTGAGCGATAAATTGACTGGTGTTGAGATCCTCTTTAATTTTGAGGTTGGTGTCGAGATGGACGTTTTGATAACCTGCTTTGTTCAACCGTTTAATTAGTCTGGTTGTTGCATCGGGGAAGTGACTGGTATCTTGAATATTAACGCGCAGATTTTCGGCTTTGGGCTGCTCTAGGGAAATTGTCCCGTGGTCGAAGTAACGTGCCATCATATTTCTGATACCCTTCTCATCTGCGAGCCAATAGCTGGTGCCATGTTTGCCATCGCCATTGTAGTCGCCTGGCATCATGAGTGACTGCATTTTTGATTTACCATTTTGCATGGAGAAACCACCTAAGGCAAGTAATTCTTCGACGGTAAGATTGGTATCGACGTGGGATTGAACTACTGAAAATAGTTGGGGAATTCTGGCAATAGTCATCGGGTTGAGAGACTGCTCCAGCAATGCTTTGAATACCATCTGTTGGCGTTGCATTCGACCGATATCCCCATTCGCATCATGACGGAAACGGAGTAATCCTAATAATTTGATGCCATCGAGATGTTGTTTGCCAGCTTTAAGATTGACGTAAAAATGTTGCGAGTCATCCTGATATTTGATGTCTTTGGGTACGGTAACAGTCACGCCACCGAGTTCATCGACGAGTTTGGCAACTCCCATATTATTAACGCGAATGTATCGATCGATCGCCACGCCACCTAAAACTTTACTAACTTCTTTTGCGGCGGCGGCTGGACCACTTTCTTGATCTACAGCATTGATTTTTTCGGTACCGCGCCCCGTTCGCTCGATCTTGGTATCGCGGGGAATCCCCAGGACGATCGTCCGTTTGGTTTGGGGGTCGAATCGGAGTACCATCATGGTATCTGACAAGCCTTCTAAGGAATCAACTTCGGCATCATAACCAGTTTTTTTGCGATTGCTACCATCACTATGCTTGACATCGGAAATATTCGTTTTGATGCCCAATAACAGAATATTTACTGGTTTGGAGACTTCTGGTACCTGTAATAAACTTCGAGAGAAGGCTTCTTTACCATTTTGATTGAAAAACGCTTCATCGGCTGCGGATAGAGTGCGTTGTTGCAGCGGTGCGGAAGTCAAGGAGACGGCTAAAAATGCCCCCGCAGCAGCAGAAACCGCACCAATGCTACCTAGCCCCAACCAAACCCACAACGGTTTTTTCCGCCGCCTTTTCGCTGGCTGACGGCGCACCATTTGGGGATTGGATTTAGTTGATTTCCGGCGGGTTTGGTTTACTTTTCTAGCTTCCACTTTACTCACGGTTTAATAGGGGTTGGTGGGTTTGAATAATTACTGGTAATTATGGTCGTTTTGGTTTAGGAGCGGCTGGCTCTGACAAATTAATGGTGCGTTCTGCTAGGGCACTAAATCCAGGCAATCTTAAAGATTTCTTTTGCCAGAGTAGCATCATTAGCCATAGGCTAGCTAAAAAGTAGCTAGAGGTAGCGAGACTATTGAGGAATAATAAGCGGAGTCCGAGTGGTGATGCTCCTGATAAATCTGCACCAACATTTAAGCTCAGATAGGTAGTCAACCACAAGAAGGCGAGGAGAATTGATAAGCGACATACGGCTAATTCTCGTTTATCCTTTTGGCGACGGTAGATAGTCCAAAGTGAGGGTAGTAGTCCAATGACGGGTGTGAGGTAGAGAAATGTTTCTAACTTGGCGAGTGCGTCGATATCTCGATGGTGTGTTGGTGCCTGGGAAGTATCGGGCAGTAATGTCATGGGTTGTTGTCCTAGCAATGCTAATGGTTTTACTCCATATATTTAAAATCCCCAGTTTTTTGCTATTTAGCAACATGTCGCTGAAAATTTTTCAATTAGGAGGGTAGTATACTTTGCACGGGCATTACTTGCGCTTTTCGGTGAGAGGGTTGGTAAGAGTGTCAAGAAGCTCTCAGATTGTGACAGTGGAAAGTATAGCTAGTAAATCTATTCTCATTCCGATCGCCTGAGCAGAGGAGTTTGGTACACAATCTTAAAAACTTGTCACCCATTAGCTAAGGTTAACATTTTCTTAATTATTTCAGCTTTTTGTCGATCGCTGCAAGTGCAAATAGTCATGTCGATCGATCTAGAGTATATTTCGCAATGGCTTCTGGCTTCGCTTTTGCACCGCCCTCAAATGAATTATGTGTTAAAACAGAAGTTTGTCCCATTGTGCATCTTTAGCTCCTCCCTATGGCTTCAACCGACCGCGACACCATTCGTATCCGTGGTGCGAAACAACACAATCTCAAGAATATTAGTTTAGAGCTACCACGCGATCGACTGATTGTGTTCACGGGGGTGTCTGGTTCGGGCAAATCGTCTTTGGCCTTCGATACAATTTTTGCTGAGGGTCAGCGGCGATATGTGGAGTCGCTGAGTGCTTATGCGCGGCAGTTTCTGGGACAGTTGGATAAGCCGGATGTGGATGCGATCGAAGGTCTAAGTCCAGCCATCTCGATCGATCAGAAGTCTACTTCTAATAATCCTCGATCGACTGTCGGTACGGTGACGGAAATTTACGATTATTTTCGCTTGTTATACGGTCGTGCGGGTACGCCTCATTGTCCGAAATGCGATCGATCGATTGCACCCCAAACCATTGATGAAATGAGCGACAGAATTCGCGCTCTGCCAGAAAAAACGAAGTTTCAGATCCTAGCTCCAATTGTGCGGGGGAAAAAAGGGACGCATCAAAAGGTCTTATCTAGTCTCGCGGCTGAAGGTTTTGTGCGCGTGCGAATTAATGGCGAGATTCGCGAATTAGCCGATCGAATCATATTAGATAAGAACCAGCATCACACGGTGGAAATTGTGGTCGATCGATTGGTAAATAAGGAAGGGATCGAATCGCGCTTATCCGACTCTTTGACTACCTGTTTACGTCATGGAGAGGGTATAGTCACCATTTCGATTATAGAAGATACATCTGCAGAAAACAAGGAAAAACAGCCTCATGAGCTAGTCTTTTCAGAGAAATTTGCTTGTCCCGAACATGGCGCAGTGATGGAGGAATTATCACCGCGCCTGTTCTCATTTAACTCCCCCTACGGTGCATGTCCAGCCTGTCACGGGCTGGGAAGTTCGCGCACATTCGACCCTGAATTAATTATCCCCGATCCAGCAGCGGCTATTTATCATGCGATCGCGCCTTGGTCTGATAAAGATAATTCCTATTATTTATCCCTATTATATAGCCTGGGACAAGCCGCCGGATTTGCATTAGATACACCGTGGAATAAACTTACGCCCGAACAACAAGGGTTGGTTTTGTACGGTCGCGAAGAACCGATTTGGATGGAAGATATGGATGACCATCGTAAGTTTAAAGGGGTCGTCAAAATTCTAGATCGACAATATAATGATGCCTCAGAATTGCAGAAACAAAAGCTGGAACAATACCTGACTAATCAACCTTGTGAAGCTTGCGGCGGAAATAGATTGAAAGCCGAAGCTCAAGCCGTAAAATTAGGACAGTATGGCATCCTTGATTTTACCAGTGCGCCGATCGACGAATGTTTAGCCCGACTTGAAAAATTAGAACTCACGCCGAAACAAACTAAAATCGGCGAATTAGTGCTCAAAGAAATCATCGCCAGACTGCAATTTTTGCTTAATGTAGGCTTAGATTATCTCACACTCGATCGAGCTGCGATGACATTATCCGGCGGTGAAGCCCAACGCATCCGCCTCGCCACCCAAATCGGTTCCGGCTTGACAGGCGTATTATATGTCCTCGACGAACCCAGCATCGGCTTGCACCAACGGGATAACAGCCGACTATTAGACACGCTAACTAAATTACGCGACTTAGGTAACACCCTCATCGTCGTCGAACATGACGAGGATACTATCCGCGCCGCCGATCATCTCGTCGATATTGGCCCAGGCGCGGGCGTACATGGCGGTCATATTGTCGTTGAGGGCGATCTCAACGCGCTGCTTGCATCTGAAGATTCGATCACAGGCGCGTATCTATCAGGCAGAATGGGGATTGAAACACCAGCCATCCGCCGCGAAGGAAATGGACGCAGCTTAGTCCTCAAAAATGTTCGCCGCAACAACCTCAAAAATTTGGATGTCGAATTTCCCCTCGGAAAACTTGTCTCGATTACGGGTGTGTCCGGTTCAGGCAAATCTACCCTGATCAACGAACTGCTCCACCCCGCTCTCCAACACCACCTCACTAAACGAGTACCATTCCCCAAAGATGTCGATGAATTGAAAGGGATTAACGCGATCGATAAAGTCATTATCATCGATCAATCACCAATTGGTCGCACCCCTCGATCGAATCCAGTCACCTACACAGGTGTATTCGATACCATCCGCGAGGTCTTCACCCAAACCATCGAAGCCAAAACACGCGGCTATAAAGCGGGACAATTTTCGTTCAACGTCAAAGGTGGACGCTGTGAAGCCTGTAGCGGACAAGGTGTAAACATCATCGAGATGAACTTCCTCCCCGATGTCTACGTTCAATGCGATGTCTGCAAAGGCGAACGCTACAACCGCGAAACCCTCCAAGTTAAATATAAAGGTAAATCGATCGCCGATGTCCTGAATATGACCGTCGAAGAAGGCTTAGAATTCTTCCAAAATATCCCCCGCGCCGCCACCCGCCTCCAAACCCTGCTCGATGTCGGACTTGGCTACGTCAAACTCGGACAAACCGCCCCCACCCTCTCCGGCGGCGAAGCCCAGCGAGTAAAACTCGCCACCGAACTCTCCAAACGCGCCACTGGCAAAACCTTGTATCTGATCGACGAACCCACCACCGGACTCTCATTTTACGATGTCCACAAGCTCCTAGACGTGCTGCAAAGACTAGTCGATAAGGGAAACTCCGTGATCGCGATCGAACACAACTTAGACGTGATTCGCTGCTCCGACTGGACGATCGATCTGGGGCCAGAAGGTGGTAATAAGGGGGGAGAATTAGTAGCAGTGGGAACGCCGGAACAAGTGGCGAAAAATCCTAAGTCGCATACTGGGAAATATCTCAAGCAGGTATTGAAACAACATTCAGCAGCGGTAAAAACTTGAGCATCAATCTGAAGTAGATCGAAATTGCCTCCAATTGCTCAGATATAATTGAGGTCTAGGCTAAAAACTAACAATCGTGCTATCCCATGCAAATAACTCTGAATCTAGATGAAGCCCTGCTAGAAGAAGCTCTGCAACTCACCAAATTTAGCACTCAGGAAGAACTGATGAACTTGGCTTTGCAAGAACTCGTGCGATCTCGTCGCAAGAAAAATCGGCTCTCCAGCAGTTATGGTGATAAGCAAGACTTATTGAATGGGGGAAAGGGAAAAGGGGGTTTGATGCTAGGCTCGATTGATGTTTAAGTACGCTATTTCCCCATATTAGCTGGAGAGCCTAAATGTACCCCTCGTTGGCATAGCCTCTCTGTCAAGAGAATCGCCGATGTCCTGAATATGACCGTCGAAGAAGGCTTAGAATTCTTCCAAAATGTCCCCCGCGCCGCCACCCGCCTCCAAACCCTCCTCGATGTTGGACTCGGCTATGTCAAACTCGGACAAACCGCCCCCACTCTCTTCGGCGGTGAAGCCCAACAAGTCAAACGCGCCACAGGCAAAATCCTATATCTCATCGACGAACCCACCACCGGACTCTCATTCTACGATGTCCACAAGCTCCTAGACGTGCTGCAAAGACTGGTCGATAAGGGTAACTCTGATTGCGATTGGACAAAGCCCACACTTCGTGAACGAACACAACCTCGACGTGATTCGCTGCTCTGACTGTGATTCGCTGCTCTGACTGTTTGCAATTAATTCTGTTGTTGGTAGTCGGATCACAAATGAGATAGACACAGAATTATATTGATTAAATATTAGACCTCCTGCAAAAGTATTTAATAGATCCTTTCATATCAACCATTTCGAGCATTATTAATTAATAATAAAAGATTGCTTGACTGTACTGACAATTATAGGTTCTGTCGATCGATCAAGGACTTATGCAGGAGGTCTATTGAATCAGAGCGAGAACCATCTTGTTAACAGTCAGGAAGGCTTCAAGTCAAGAGGGTTTCTTCGATGCTCCGTTGCCAAGATAACTTCTCAAAAAGCAGATAAATCGAGAGCTGCTTGGGTTTTTAAGAAGGATAGTAGTCTCTGCTTAATGAAATCAACACCACCAGGGACATTCGATTCAATATTTACGGGAATTACTGGATCGTGCAAGGACAATCGCAATAAGAACCAACCATTTTCGTTGTCTGCCGTACAAGAAACTCGCACCCCTTCATAATTATTAGGTACAATTTTCCAATCTGGCTGACTCAATCCAAAGGTGTGCATTTGCTCGATAACACTATTTCCAAGAGATTGAAAATCCTCAACATTAATCTTAATTCGCAACTCTTGACTCTCGACTGGTTCTTGTAAATTGGCAATTAAATCTGTTAATGATTTTCCAGCTAACTTAGACTTGGCTAACTCGATTAATAGTTTACTTATTAAATATGCCCCATCATCGAGAAAGTGATTTTCTTTCATCGCTGCGTGCCCAGAAGTTTCGATCGCCAGCCATGATTCTTTACCTTCTCGATCCAGTCGCATCGACTCATTGATGACATTTTTATAGCCACGTTTAAACCGATGATGAATACCACCTAAATCTCGATCGATAAATTCTGTTAATCCATCGGAAGTAATTGAATCAGTCACAATTGTGGAATTTGGATGCTCCTGTAGAACGATCGCGCTAATTAGTCCGATTAACCGATTGCGATTGAGTTCTTTTCCCGTACTATCTACTGCCGCAGAGCGATCGACATCTGTATCAAAAATAATACCAAAATCAGCTTGATGTGTAATTACAGCCTGACAAATTGCCGCCATTGCAGTTGGATCTTCAGGATTAGGAACATGGTTGGGAAAAGTACCATCTGGATCTAAAAATTGACTTCCAGTTGTATCTGCACCTAAAGGTTGTAAGACTAGATCGGCATAGAATCCACCCGCGCCATTACCTGCGTCAACAATGATTTTTAAACCTTGTAACGGCCGATCGAAATCAGTAGGATGATTGACAGCTTGCCGAATCTGGTTGACAAATTGGTCGGCATATACTGACATAAAATCACGTTCAGAAATCTTGCCATTTACTGCCGCAGTTTCCAATTTATTAGTTGCAGCTAAAGTCAAAATATCTGAAATATCTTTTTTTTCTAAACCACCTTGCGCGGTGAAAAATTTTAACCCATTCCGATTGAACGGCAAATGACTCGCCGTCAGCATAATTGCCCCATCGCACTCAAATCCAGCAGTAATCGTACTCATAAACATCGCAGGAGTAGAAGCCATGGCAAAGTCATTTACCTGACTCCCAACAGATGTAATTCCCTCCATCACAGCTTGCATAATTGCAGGCCCAGATAAACGACTATCACGTCCCACCCCAATTATCAATTCATTGTTAGGTTTATTTACTTTCTGCGAGAGCCAGCTAGCAAAGGCTTGTCCAAGAATTTTGGCGATTTCAGGGGTGAGATTAACATGTTCGTTAGGAACGCCCTCAAGAGCGATACCTCGAATGTCTGAGCCATTTTGCAGCTTGTTCCAGTTGAAATTTTGCATGGTCGCCATCGGGAGTAAAAAAGGGGTAGAGAGTAAAGACTAGTAACGCACCAAAACACGCCTACATCCCCGACTTCTTTAAAGTTGGGGATGTGAGTTAAGATTATTTTCTTATAACTATAGCCAAAATACTTTAAAATGAGTGGCAAGACCGATCCACTTCCTAAAATCTTTTAGTGTTTTCGCCAATTCCTCAAAAGAACTTGTGGTTTGAACGATCGATGGCAATTATCGCCTCGATCGGGTTTATAGTAGCAATATTCGACCTGACATATCTTCCCTGGCGCGATTTTTACTTCCGAAACATTCCAGTAGTCATTCACCAATACGATCGATTCAAAGGGATAGAAACTCATCGAGAAACCGAACGTTATCTCAATGCTGTCGAACAACTCAAACGCACAGTCAAGCAAACTGGATTAGCTTCTGCTCAAAGTCAGATCTGGTTACAGGAAATGGATGTTTTGAGTGTGAGTATGATTCAAAATAATCCATTCCAAGTAGCTGGAAAAACTGGTAATTTAGAAAAAATAAAAAATGAAGTACGCGATCGAGTTCAGAATCAGTCAGACAAAGGTGCTTTTCAAACTTTCTGGAGTCAGGATTATTTAACTAAAGCTGGTTGGGAAGAAGAGCTAGAATTTTACGAACAAAAAGTCAAACCTTTAATTGTTACTAATTACTATCGACGATTAGATGAATCAGGTAATTATGTCGATCTTTTTTGGCAGATAGATCTATATTTTATCGGTATTTTTGCGGTCGAACTCCTCAGTAGAACTTATTATATACGCCGTCATAATCGTAATCTCAGTTGGCAACAGGCGATCGTGCGTCGTTGGTACGATCTCATCTTATTATTACCATTTGCCCAGTTCCTCCGCATAGTTCCAGTCTTAATTCGATGGCATCAATCAAAATTAGTTAATCTCGAAGTAATCCAATCCGAACTAAATCGCTTATTTGTCGGGGAAATTATTAATGAACTGACCGATGCTGTGGTAGTCCAGGTATTTCAACAAACCCAAGGCGCAATTAAGCAGGGGCAAATAACTCGAATTGTCGGTAACTATCTCAAAACTCCACATATCGACTTAAATAATGTCAATGAAATTGAAGTGCTGTTTGAACTGATATTAGAGATCGTTGTTTATCGGGTAATTCCCAAAATTCAACCAGATTTAGAAGCAATCTTTCGACATTTGTTTCATCAAGCTCTATTAGAATCGCCAGCTTATCGCAACCTCAAAATGCTCCCAGGCATCGGTGAATTGCCTGTGCAAGTTATCGATCGAGTTGTCAAGGAAGTTTCGGCATCTATCTATACAGCTATCGCCAAAGTCATTGCAGACCCCGATAGTGGCAAACTCAGCCGTCGTCTAGCTGAGAATCTGACTCGATCGATCGGTGATGAAATGCAACGGGGGCAAACAGTTATCAAGATCGAATCTTTAGTTTACGATCTTTTGGAAGAAATTAAAGTTACTTATAGCAGCAAGGAGATGTAATTTCAGAGGCTATTCAGAAAGTTAATTTCGTCACTTCTAAAGCCTAGAATATCCACTTAAATTAGATATAAATTCAATTTACATCTAATTTAGCTACAGTTGAGAGCCAACCATTTTTGCTTGGTAATTTCCATTTTATTTGCCTCAATCCATTGTCCTTTTTTTTGAAATGCGTGAGGAATATATCTGATAAATTGCATTCCACTTTTTTCAAGTACGCGCTGACTTCCTTTATTCCAGAGCGCGTAACTTGCATCAATTCGAGTCGCACCTAGTCGCTCGAATCCAAATTCAATTACTGCTTTTAGTGATTCCGTCATGTAACCTTGTCCTTGATGCTCTGGATGCGTCCAGAATCCCAGATTCCAAACATTCTGACGCTCGGTTTTGCGAATACCAATTCTGCCTATCAGGTGATTTGAAGATAAATCGGCGATTGTAAAGCTAAATGTTCTCCCTGCTTCCCAATCGAGAATTTGCTCTCTCAATGGCTCATATAACTCATCGATAGTTGCAGGTGGTTCCCATTGCATTCCGTTATTAAATCCTGCAAATCGCGTAGCCGAAAACACAGATGGAATATCCGCAGCAGAGGGGCAGCGAAGCAGGCATCGTGCCGTTTGAATCATAAAATCTTGGGAAATAACTGTTTCCATCTCAAAACTTGACATTTGTTCGATTTTTGTTATCAGTCCAACTACTATAGTTTATATCTATTTACCAAATAAAACATGGAAGTGGTAGATTCTATTTCGAGGTTTATCTTGCCTATAGAAAAGATTTTATCGATTGGTGTTAGGTGGAAATTCTGATGGCAATAGTGGGCTAGCATCTTGTAAATACCCACACTCCTTACAGTGAGTTAAGTGTTTGTAAGTAAGCTCGTGACAGTTTTGGCACTCAATATATTGAGCATAGCCACAGTGAGGACAATGCGTATCGTGAGACCGAATTTTCTTGGCACAGTTTAAGCAAAGCTGATTTTTAAATCGATTAGCAACCTGAGATTTACTGCTTGGGGTAAGTTTCTGAGAAATTTTAATGATGCTGAAACCTACTAGTGGAATTAGCAAAATATAGAGATAGCTGACCAGAAATAATAAGCCACCGAACAGCCGCGTAACAATATTTAGAAAGAATTGAAAAATTGCTCCAATTTGGAGAAACTCAAATATTTTGAGCAAGAGCGGAATGAAGAATATTGCCAGTAAGTGAAAACTAATTAGGGCAATTAGTCCAGCATTTTTTCGTAATGCAAGTCTATGTACTATCAGCGCAATTGCAATTAGTGGTAGTAAAAAGATCGCTTGAAAAGCTAATTGAATGCTAGGATACCAGAAAGATGCACGATCGTATTCCTGGTTGATGATTTGATATTTGGAATCGTCTTTAATTAAGTTAATGAGGCTGATGCTTTCTGTTTTCTGGGCTAGACTCTCTTTGAGGGTAGAAACTTCTGTTTCTAGGGTAGAAATGCTAACCTTGTTTTGAGCTAATACCTGTTTAGCTTTTTCAGCACTAACCGTATTAATCGACTGACTAGAGCCTTGTCCAGCAATTTTCTCTAGTAGAGTTGAATCATATTGAGATCGAATATTATTATTTGCTTGCTCTAGACTACTAACCTTATCACTTTTTTGTCTGATATTCTGCTGAATTTTCCTATTTTCGGGAATATTAACTCGATCTTTGAGCTTGGCATAATTCAAACAAATCGGGGAAACTTTCCCTAGTCGATCTTTTTCAGCATCTCGTTCTATTTGTTGAAATTGAGATTGCTTAGGATCGCGCTCGAAAGCTGAAGCAAGTACTTTGTAATCCCGATTGTTTTGATCTTTTGAATCGCGATAGCTCTCCCAGTCCGATCTGCAAGGGTAAGCCTGAGATGGGCTGAGATGCCACTGACTGATGTTATCTAAACCAGAAAAAACATTAAACAGAATAAAAATATCGATGATAATCACAACGCTCAGGCTGAGTGCGTTGAGTGGTTTGTTATTAATAGATCTCGATTTTCTGAAAAACTGATTTATAAAGCGTCGGATAGTGGCAATCATAATAGTTAAATAGCTGGTGGCACAGGATTACTCAGAGCAGAAGAAAGTGGGCGAGGACTATTTTTTAATTCTACTATTCTGAGATTAATAGTGACAGTTTCATTTACATCGGTTTCAAAATCTTTAACTGTTTGAAATGTTTGATGGGATTCCCCTTCGGTGCCCACACCTGCCTCACTAAAGGAAGCACGGCTTTGTTTTGACATCATTGCACTTGGTGGCACGATCGACGCAGGCCTTACAATTCTTTTTTCTGGCATGAATGTAATGCTAATTAATCCATTATTAGGATCGCCAGTAGTTAAACCGATCGCATTTCCGCCTTCAGAGCCAACTGCATAAGCACAAAATTTTTCGGCAATATGAACTGGGCGTTCTAAAATCGATACTTGATGGGGCATTAACACCCAGGTTCCTTGATCGAGTCCATGAATATGAATGTTAACCTTAGACTTTCGATCGGAGTAATTATTTAATTTTAACGTAAAAGGTGCTTTACCTTCTGTCATTTTAATGGCGACATAGCCTCGATCGTCTTCTGTTCCTGGTTGGATTTCAGCAAGATAGTTTCCAATTTGCATATTTAACTCCTAGTTGTTTGTGACTATTTTAGTTGGATTATTATTTTAACGCACCATGTTGAGAAAGGATTTGTTCGACTTTCGCTTCTTCGATTTTAGAAGTTAACTTAGTTGCTTCATGAAGATCTCGTTGAGTCTTTGCCACACTAAAAGTAGAAGCAACAGAAAATCCTAAGCCCATACCCATAAACCCTTTAACCCATAAATCCACAGGTAAATAAATAATGCCAGTAGTTGTCATGCCGATCGAGAGAATAAACGATGCCCAAGTTTGAAAGATCCAGGCATTACTATCTTTTTGAGTACCAAATTGTTGCATATTAATTTCCTCCTAACATCGGTAGTTGATGAGCGATGTATTTGTGTTGATATGCCAATATTAAACTGGATAAATATCGATCGGGAGTCGGAATAGACAGTTTCTTAACTGGCTCTTTAGGGAAGGGTAAAGGGTAAAGGAGAATTATCGAGGTTTGTGGTTTAACATAAAGATCGATCTTCTTTCCCTACCGACTGAGCCATGACTAATCCACCGTCTACATCTACCCCCCAGGTTGCCTCTGGGACAGCTCCATTATTACCACCTGATGGTTGGATGGAAATTGGTTCGATCGTCGGCGCACAGGGGATTAAGGGGGAAGTGAAGGTGCATCCGAACTCGGACTTTCCCGAACGATTTGAACGAGCGGGAGAACGCTGGTTGTGGGGGAGTCAGGATGTGGAGCCTCGATCGATCCAACTGAAAAAGGGCTATGAAATCCCTGGGAGAAACCTATATGTGGTGCAGTTAGAAGGCATTCACAATCGCAATCAAGCCGAAAATATGCGGGGGCAAATGTTGTTACTTCCCACTACCGATCGACCAAAATTGCGATCGGGGGAGTATCATAGTCAAGATCTAATCGGTTTACCTGTCTTTCATCAGGTGACAGGGCTGGAAGTTGGGATTGTTACAGATATTTTTACCGCTGGGCATGAGATTTTGGTAGTAAGTGCAACTCAGGCTGATGGCAAAACCGCAGAGGCGATGATCCCTTTTGTCAAGGAAATAGTGCCCGTTGTCGATCTTGACAATCGACGAATTGAAATCTTGCCTCCAGCAGGATTGTTGGAGATATATTTGCCTAGTTGGAAAGCCAAGCAGGAAGAGGTTTAGAGATCGCTTGAGTTAATGCGTAGATCTCTACCCCACCCCAACCCTCCCCTTTACAAGGGGAGGGAGCCGGAAAAGCCCCCTTTACAAAGGGGTTGGCAGGGTGGATTAGTTGTCGCCAAAGGAAAATCTTTCAGTACGTTTTAACATACTTTTGTCGTTAGCCCGTGATTTATCTACGGGTGGTTGACGACGAAGCACCAGGGTTCTAGATTTTATTCCCTGACAATTAATCTACCCTGCCCTTTAGGGGGTTGGGGGTAAATATTATGGTGGGAACAATTTGGCGCAAATAACCAACAACAAATAACAAAGAGCAAACAGCCAAAATGGAACAGCTTAACAATGCATTTACCCTGTTTTTGAGTTTACTGGTAGAAGCAATCCCGTTCCTGTTGCTAGGAGTGTTGTTATCGAGCGTACTGCTGATTTTTATCGACGAACGATGGTTGATGGCGCGGATGCCCAAACATCCCGTTTTGGGGGCATTTGTGGGGAGTTGCATCGGGTTTTTATTCCCTGTCTGCGAGTGTGGGAATGTGCCCGTGGCACGGCGACTAATTATGCAGGGCGTACCGATGCCTGTGGCGATTGGCTTTTTACTTGCAGCACCGACAGTGAACCCGATTGTAATTTGGTCTACTTGGATTGCTTTTCGCGATCGACCGGAAATAGTAATATTAAGGGTGGTATTCTCGCTGCTGATTGCGACGATCGTCGGTTATATTTTCAGCGTCCAAAAGGATCTCAAACCTATTTTACAACCCGCGATCGCGTTAGGCACAATTCGCTCTCAACCGAAGGTTAGTACTGGCTCTAGTCTGCTCGATGGGGGTGATTTTATGCTGGGTAATGCTGGTGCAGCATCGGTGAGGATGACTCAAGACTTGATGCAGCCACCTAAACGATCGATCCGCGATAATGTTAATTTAGTCCTGGATAATGTCGTCCAAGAATTGCGAGAATTAGGGGGCGTATTAGTATTGGGGAGTGCAGTAGCAGCAGCGATTCAAACGCTGACACCACGAGAACTAATTGTTAGTTTAGGCGAAGGGCCAATTTTATCGATCGTCGTGATGATGCTCCTGGCTGGTTCGATTTCAATTTGTTCTACTGTAGACTCTTTTTTCGCGCTCTCTTTTGCAGCCACATTTACCAGCGGTTCTTTACTAGCATTTCTGGTATTTGGGCCGATGTTCGATCTCAAGAGCATTGGATTAATGTTATCAATATTCAAGCCTAAAGCAATCTTCTACATATTTGCGATCGTGACTCAATTAACCTTCCTCTT
>NZ_JANOJV010000066.1:0-7069 GCF_031418915.1 Chamaesiphon sp. VAR_48_metabat_135_sub
TGAGAATGGGCTGCACGGTACTCCATTAACCGTTCGGCTGGTAAATCGCCATTGAGAGTAGACATCAGGTACTGAGTCGCCACACGGTGACCTGCTTCATCAAAGAAGATGGGGACATATTTCTCAGCCGCGCCGCGAAAGAGGGCATCGAGAATCATTACTTCGGGTACGGTGTCAAATGGGCCGCCTGTATGTCCACCAACACCCCGCGCTGCACCAGTTGCAGTGAAAAAGACGATCGCATCGCGACAGAGTTGGATGTTCGCAATCAGATCGGCTTTCTGTTCGGCGGTGAGAGTAGGTTTGCTGGCATCGAGGGTGATGCGTTTGTAGGTACTTAGATCAATCGGAAATGTAGTCATAAATTTAGGATATATGTGAGTTGGACGGATTGTGTGCAAACAAGCCAAGACTGACTGCGGCGTAGTCCTCTACCCCCCAACCCCCCTGATAAAGGGGGGGCTTTAAATCCCTTCCCTTGGGAAGGGATGCTTTCGAGCCTTTCCCAAGGGAAAGGGAACCTCTTGCTCCCTCCCCTTTACAAGGGGAGGGCTGGGGTAGGGTAGATCTCCGCTACACACAATTAAACTGATATTCGATATTAATTTTTTGCGTGAAAATGCGTTATTTTATTATTTTCACAGCGTAAACACTGAGAAACCAGCACTAAAAAGAGTATATACTAATAAACAGGCATTATCAATACCAAACCCGCAGTTTCAGGCAAAAGACCAATGCTAACAGCAGAGCGCAGACAATTTATTCTCGAAATTCTCCACCGCAATAAGAAGGTGCTGTCATCAGAACTCAGCAGCGAGCTAAAGGTGTCAGAAGACACTGTACGTAGGGATTTGCGGGAGTTATCAGAAGCGGGACTATTGCAACGAGTACATGGTGGCGCATTGCTAACTTCACCCGCTACAGCCAGTTATGCAGATCGGCAAAAACAAGCACCGAAGGAGAAAGAAGCGATCGCCAAAATCGCCGCAAAATTAGTTCGCCCTGGGCAAGTGGTAATATTAGATGGCGGTACGACGACGCTACAAGTCGCTCACCATTTACCGTTGGACTTACCAGCGACGGTGGTGACAAATAGTCCAACCATCGCACTCGCATTAGCAGAACACGATCGCATTGAGGTGATCATGTTAGGCGGGCGGCTATATAAGACAGCCCTGGTAAATGTGGGTACGGATGCGATCGAATCTCTCCGCACGATTCGGGCGGATATTTGTATGCTAGGTGTGTGCAGTCTCCATCCTGAAGTGGGGATTAGTGTGGCTAATTTGGATGAGGCGCATGTTAAGCGAGCGATGATTGCTGGAGCAGCCGAGGTAATTGGACTGGCGACAGAGGCGAAACTAGATACAGCTTCTAATTATGTAGTCGATACAATTAGGGCGTTGACTTATTTAGTGACTGCTCCGACTGTATCACTCGATCGACTGGCTACGTATGCCGCTTTGGGCTTAACAATTATCCAGGAGATCTAGCTCACCACACTCCACATAAGTTAACTGATTGAATTTCATGCCGATCTTCAGGATGGTTGTCTTGGTGATTTTAAGCTAAATGTACTTATACTCTGCACGGGCAAAAGAGAGAATAGTGTTCACTGTTCTCCCTTTTGCCCTTTTTCTCACATTTTGGTCGCGATCTATACTAGTCTTTATGTATTGCTGCAAGCTGTGACCCTACATGGCTACTCCCCCACGTAACCAATCAGCTAATCCGGCGGGTGCTTGAACTTGGCTGAGGATGGCGCGAAGGGGTTCGCCTTCGAGGACTTCTCGATCGAGTAACACCTTGGCGGTAGATTCTAATAGCTCGCGATTGTGCTCTAGAATAGTCACAGCAATGTTGTTGGCTCGATCGATCGTTTCTTTTAGTAGTCGATCGATTTCGGTAGATACATCCTCACTGACAACCCGACGAGTATTAGTATCCCCTTCCAGGAATTGCGACTGGTTGCTAGCAAACGCAATCGGTCCTAACGTATCGCTCATCCCATACAGAGTAATCGCCTTTTCCGCGAGATTAGTCGCCTTCTGGATATCGTCACTCGCACCTGTAGATACCTTCCCAAACACGACCGATTCCGCCGCCCGTCCGCCTAATAACGTGGCAATTTGACCGCGAATTTCGTCTTCCATCATCAGAAACCGATCCTCGTCAGGCATTTGGAGTGTATAACCCAGCGCACCGACTCCACGCGGGACAATCGAGATTTTCTCTACTTTACCTCGCCCTGGCATCAACGCACCGATCAGAGCATGTCCGACCTCATGATAAGCGACAGTTTGCCGCTCGATCAGATTTAGTACCCGCGATCTTTTCTCCAAACCGACTAATACCCGCTCGAATGCCACCTCGAAATCTGCCATCAAGACAGCCTGACGGTTGTTTCGCGCCGCCATTAGAGCCGCTTCATTGACCAAATTTGCCAAATCCGCACCTGTCAATCCAGAAGTGCGCGTTGCTAATAATTCGAGATCGACATCCTCACCCACCTTCACATGATTAGCATGGACGGTGAGAATCTCCGCTCTACCCGATCGATCTGGTCTGTCAACCACCACCTGGCGATCGAATCGACCTGGACGACGTAAAGCCGGATCGAGGACTTCAGGGCGATTTGTGGCGGCGATTAGCATCACCCCTGCATTGCCATCGAAGCCATCCATCTCAGTGAGTAACTGATTGAGTGTTTGTTCGCGCTCGTCGTTACCACCATTGGGATTCATCCCATTTCCCCGCGATTTACCGATCGCATCTAGCTCGTCGATAAAGATAATACAGGGAGCTTGACGCTTGGCTTTCTCGAATAAATCCCGCACCCGCGACGCACCCACGCCGACGTATAGCTCGACAAATTCCGAACCCGACATACTAAAGAAGGGAACCCCAGCTTCACCCGCAACAGCTTTCGCGAGTAAAGTTTTACCCGTACCTGGAGGACCGACTAATAATACACCTTTAGGAATTTTGGCTCCGAGACGGGTATATTTGTCGCTATTCTTGAGGAAATCGACAACCTCTTGCAGTTCTTGTTTTGCTTCATCGACACCAGCAACATCGGCAAATTTAACTCCAGTTTTTCCTTGTGCATAAGTTCGCGCCTTACTCTTACCAACACCCATTACTCCACTAGCACCGCCCTCGGTATATTTGAGTAACAAAGCACCCGCACCGACTGCAACTAATGGTGGTAAAACAACAGCCAGTAATGTCCCCAACCAGGAATCAGATGGTGGATTTTGAACGGTATAGTCAACGCCATTTGCTTTTAATAGATCTGGTAAACTTTCTGCTAGTAGATCGGGAACAGTAAAATAAGTTTCTTCACTGTTCTCACTAACAACTGTATACTCAATGCGATTGGGACTAATTATTACCCGTTCTACTCGGTTAGTTTTAACTGATGCTAGAAAATCACCGTAAGCCTGTTGGGAAATAGTTGCCATCGTTTTATAATAAAGGAGTAGATGGAGAGTAATACCAGATTTAAGTAACAGTTAGGCTAGGGACTATTGAATAAATCAATGTAGTTCCTTCCTATGTCTTCAGATTAATCGATCGTTCAAGCCAACATAAGTCGTGGTGCTACTCTAAAACTTGGCGGTAAACCACACTGCTAGTCCTGGGCGGCGTAAATAACAGTACTATTTTGGGCTATAAGTTTCACCATGGAAAGTATGTTTATCTAATCACAAGAGATAATGTACTGCTAGTTTATAATGGTGAACAGCTAATCGTCAAAGAACCAGGAAATTTAATCGACAATTAATATGGCCGTTATTGGTGCTATGAGATAATTATTAATGATGAAAGGAAGGATGGGTGAGCAGATACCGTTGCTCCCCGATCAAAGCGAGAAGTTTTGTAATTTATGGATTCACCTAAAAGCTCGATACTGGGCAATTAGAGATATATTATATCTACATCTATGCCTGCAACATTAGTAGGTACAATTCCTGAATTACACCTACTAATGTTGCTATAAAATAATTTAGATCTCGGAAACAGATTGCTAACGTCTGATGTCTTGTTATACTGACTCACAATCCAGGCATTTTACCAAACCCCGATCGAGCATGAATCATCTCAGACTTTATCTTACCCTTGTCGCGATCGTCGCGACCAATTTCTCGTCCCTAGTCTTATTCTCAAAAACAGCCCACGCAGACTCTAAGTTAATTTTACCCGATCGAGCGACAATTTCCACTCAGCAGATCGATCGACTTTCCCAGCAACCAGCAACCGATCGACCCAGCCGAAATTTTGTCAGTCAGGGTACGGAAATATTCCTCAATGGTAAAACGTTAAATATCCCTTGGGGGCAATGGCAAGTCGGAAATAGTGTCCGGTTAGGAATTAGCGATACCGCCCTCGATCGACAGATGGGGGTAGAATTATTTAATAATAGTAATTATCAGACCCAACCGATCAATTGGTATGCTACCCAACGATCGAGAGCAATTAGTTTAAACGCTAAACTCAGTCAGCAATATCGCTATCTAGATATCACCGATCTCGCTAAAAGTAGCGGTTGGCAATGGCAGATCTTCGGGGGTAAACTCCAACTCAATACCCCAGCCACAAGAGTGATCAGTGTGCGCCGAGAAACTATCCCCAAGAACGGCAAGATCGCCGTCACACTAGATCGACATACGCCCTGGAAACTGAGCCAAACACCTACAGAAGGTTATCTAACGATCGAAGCTAATGCCGATCCCGCCTTACTCGCTCAGTTTAATGCACCACCACCAATTGTCGATCCTAATAATTTAGATCCCGACGACGATCCTACCGCTCAAAAATTAGAATATAAAGTCACCAGCAATAACAACCAAACAATTATCCAATTTCCGATCGTCAAAGGACAACGCGCTCGGGTAAAATTATTATCACCAACTAATCTCGAAGTCAGCATCGATCCTAATTTAGCAACAATACCCGATCGCGAGATAAATTGGGCACCAGGATTAAAATGGCGACAGAAGTGGGTGAAATTGGGCACCAACAACTTCCCCGTTACCTATCTCGAAATCGATCCGCGCCAAAAAGGGATTAAAATTCGATCGATCCTCGCGCAAGATCCCAGCCTCGTCGGTACGAATCACCTGATTAAATTCGCCCCACCCACTCAAGTCGCCGCAGCGATCAACGGCGGCTATTTCAATCGGAATAATCGGATGCCATTAGGCGCGCTCAAACGAGATGGGAAATGGTTATCCAGCCCCATTCTAAATCGTGGTGCGATCGGTTGGAACGATGGCGGGCAAATGCGCATCGCCCGCCTGCAAATGCAAGAAACTCTAAATACGTCCAAAGGCGAACAATTATCGATCCTCGCACTCAATAGTGCCTACGCCCAAACCGGAATCAGTCGCTACACCAGCGACTGGGGAAAAACTTATAGTCCGATTCAAGCCGATGAACTAATTGTTACTGTTCAAAGCGATCCTCGTCTACATGTAGTCCGCGAACGAGTCACCCAAATTACCCCAGGCAATGCCGCTGGTAGTATTAACATTCCCATCCCTGTCAATGGTTATTTACTAGCCTTGCGGGGGCAACCAGAGCTGTCTGAAAGCATGTCGATCGGCACGGACTTAACACTCCAATCGCAAATTACCCCCCCCGAGTTCGACACCTATACTCAGATTGCTGCTGCTGGCCCCTGGCTGGTACAATCGGGAAAAGTAGTTCTCGATGCCAAAAGTGAAAATTTTGGGGCGGCTTTTAGTAAAGAAGCTGCTGTCCGCAGTGCGATCGGCAGTTTACCCACAGGTAAGATGATTATCGTCGCCGCCCACAATCGTGCTGGCGGAAAAGGTCCTACCCTGGCAGAAATGGCGCAACTACTCCAGCAAATGGGGACTGTAGACGCACTCAATCTCGATGGTGGAAGTTCTACCAGCCTCTATCTCGGCGGACAATTAATAGATCGAGCTTCAGCCACCGCCGCACGAGTACATAATGCGATCGGGATCTCGTTCGCGGAACCGCAGAGATAGCGAGACGACAGCGGGAGTGTGGGGAGAGAGGTCGATGGCTATTCTTTCTCCTCAAAAGCCTTTTGGACCTCAGCCATCACTTCAGCAGCTTCCTCATCATCAATGTCCATCACAGCTTGCAATTCTTTTAAAAATCCCTGCGCTCCAACGTGGATTTCGCCCGTGTCCAGGTTCATTTTAGCCAAAATAGCCGCAGCATAAGCATCGGGTACCAGATCGTCAGGAATCGCTTCATCGGCAGCATTAAATAGTGCCCCCAGCCCTTGGTCTGCAACAATTGCAGTTAATCGATCGACCATCGATAACAAATCTTCTTCGGAATATTCCGCATACAAGTCAAAATCTGCCAGGATATCCAGGAATAAATCTGGCGCGACCAAATCCTTGGGATTGTCTGCTAGCGCAGCAATAAGCACGATCGATGCCAAGCCTTCAGCTTCATTCAACGGCTCTTCGGTATACTCTTCACAGTTGAAGATACTATCGTATTTTGGCGTGTTCATAATTTGTTCGATCGACTATCCTCCCGCTAGTAATACCAGATGCGAGAGGGAAAGGGAAGGGATAGAGATGTTTTTTAATATAGCGGGGAGCGGGGAGTTCGGAGCGGGGAGGGAGAAATATCGATCCAATATTTAGTTCTGAATCCATGTTTTTAACGACATTATCTTTTCTTTACCCCGCTCCCCGCTCCCCGCTCCCCGCTCCCCGCTCCCCGCTCTCTTCTCCATCGCTTATGGATAAAATTAAAGTAGACGGTCTTGCTCATGCTTCCACCAGATGGGATGATAGTTAGCAATTGCTGTGATAAATGCGGCGATACTCAGCCTGCAATTGTCTACCTGCACCGAAACTAGTTAGTAGTTTAATTTATATATATCATGCCTGTAGCTGCTCAATCATTAGATCAACTTGCTATTAATTCTATTCGCTTCCTCGCTGTTGATGCGATCGAGAAAGCGAAATCTGGACACCCAGGTTTACCAATGGGTGCGGCTCCGATGGCGTATGTGCTGTGGCAAAAATTCATGCAGCACAACCCCAAGAAC